>JABMSC010000002.1 GCA_013204685.1 Candidatus Omnitrophota bacterium
GATGAGGGCAACCGGTGAAGTAATGGGCGCTGCGGATTCCTTTGAGCTTGCTTTTTATAAAGCTCAGGAAGCGGCAGGTGCAAAGCTTCCGACCAAAGGGAATATACTATTGACGGTTGCCGATAAAGATAAGGAAGCAATACTTCCGCTTGCCGAGAAGATCCAGAGTCTTGGGTTCAGTATCTATGCGACAGAAGGAACAAGCAGGTTCTTGAAGGAAAACAAAATAGAGAACACCAAGATCAATAAGCTGCATGAGGGAAGGCCTAATATTGCTGATGCGATCAAAAATGATGAGCTGCAGCTTATTATCAATACACCCATAGGCAAGGACAGCAAACATGACGACAGTTATATACGCATGATGTCGATACAGAAGAAAACACCGTATGTTACGTCGATAGCGGCGGCTGAAGCCAGCATTGCGGGAATTGAGGCAGTTAAAAACGGCGGCACTATTTTCCCAAAAGCGCTTCAGGAATACCACAATTAGGAGGAAGAAAAATGAGTGGAATTTTTGGTGTAGTCTCTAAGGAAAACTGTACGGATGCTTTGCTCTATGGCACCGATTATCATTCGCACCTGGGAACGGAATACGGAGGAATGGCAGTTCTCGGCGAGGATTTTCAGCGGCAGATACATGATATCAGCCAGAGCCAGTTCAAGTCCAAATTCTATGAGGATTCCAAGCGGATGAAAGGGAATAAGGGGATAGGTGTTATCTCGGACAGCAATGAGCAGCCTATGTTCCTTAATTCCAAGTTTGGGCCTTTTTGCATGGTTACCAGCGGGCTTATAGAAAATTCCGAACAGCTCACAGAAAAGCTTCTTGAAAAAGGGATCTCTTTCAGCGAGATGGCCGGCGGCTCGGTTAATGTTACGGAACTCATTGCAAAGCTGATCAACACGGGGAAAGATCTCGTGGACGGCATTGAAAAAATGTTTGAAGCGATAGAAGGTTCATGTTCTCTCCTCTTGCTTAATAAAGACGGCATATATGCCGCCAGGGATCGTTGGGGGTACACGCCGCTTATTATAGGAAAGAGAGATGACACATGGGCGATCACCGCCGAAACCAGTGCTTTTCCGAACAACAGGTTTGAGATTGTAAAGTATCTTAAACCCGGAGAGATAATCCTGGTCAGTGAGAAGGGAATGACCGAGAAAAGATCAGGAAGAGATAAAAATCAAATATGCACGTTTCTCTGGATATATACAGGGTTTCCGGCATCGGACTATGAGGGGATCAACACCGAAGTAGTAAGAGAAAGATGCGGGAAGGCTTTAGCAAAGCATGATAAGGACATTGAAATAGATCTAGTCTCAGGTATCCCCGATTCAGGGCTTGGTCACGCTTTTGGATATGCAATGGAATCCGGAAAACCCATGCGGAGGCCTCTTGTAAAGTATACACCTGGTTATGGCAGGAGTTACACACCGCCTTCACAGGAAACGCGTGACCTGATAGCTACAATGAAGCTCATTCCGGTAAAAGAGGTAATAGACGGTAATCGTATAGTGGTATGCGAAGATTCTATAGTTAGAGGCACGCAGCTTAAGAATTTTACCGTAAAGAAACTCTGGGACTGCGGGGCAAAAGAAATACATGTTCGCCCGGCGTGTCCGCCTCTAATGTTCCCCTGTAAGTTCTGCCTTTCAACCCGCAGTATTGACGAGCTTGCCGCCCGTAAGGCCATTAAGGACATTGAAGGACACGACATAGAAGACGTGTCTGAATATATCGATGAGCAGTCAGAAAAATACAAGAAGATGGTGCAATGGATCTCTGACGATCTGAATGTGACCACTTTGCGGTACCAGACGATCGATGATATGGTCGAGGCTGTGGGCCTGCCCAGGGAAAAGCTTTGCACTTTCTGCTGGACGGGTGAGTGTCCCGGTTCTTCGTGCCGAGAGAATAAGACAAAAACTGCCAAGGCAGCTGTAAAATAAAAACGCGGTAAATAGAATTACAGAGAAAACTAATAAAAAAATAACTTCATGTTCTTTATGGTTAAAAATTTTAATGCCGGGCGGAGGGAATGAAAACGATTGAAGGGGTTGAAGAAATGAGCAAAAAAACAGGATTTGATAATGCAAAATACCTGAAAGAGCAGACCCACGCAATACTCGAAAGGGTTGAACAGTATGGCGACAAACTTTACCTCGAATTCGGAGGGAAGATCATTTATGATTATCATGCTTCAAGAGTATTGCCCGGCTTTGCGCCTGATGTCAAGATGCAGCTCCTTCAGAAACTTGCACACAAAGCAGAAATAATACTGTGCATATATGCAGGCGATATCGAAAGAAAAAAAATGAGAGCGGATTTTGGAATTTCTTATGATTCAGATGCCCTCAGAATGATAGATGAGCTGAGAGACAGGGGCCTTGACCTGGCCGGTGTTGTGATCACCCGGTTCGAAAATCAGCCCTCGGCAAAGATATTCAAGAACAAGCTTGAGCGGCGCGGAGTGAAAGTGTATACACACAGATTTACTAAGGGCTATCCGACCGACGTTGACTTAATAGTAAGCGACGAGGGATACGGGGCGAACGAATACATAGAGACCACGAAACCCCTTGTTGTGATCACCGGTCCCGGTCCCGGCAGCGGAAAACTTGCTACCAGCCTTTCTCAAGTTTATCATGATCATAAAAGAGGGGTGAACGCCGGTTATTCCAAGTTCGAGACTTTTCCCATATGGAGCATACCTCTTAAGCATCCGGTAAATGTGGCTTACGAAGCGGCTACTGTCGACTTAAAGGATTTTAATCTGGTAGATCCATTTCATCTTAAAGCATATGGTGAAACTGCTATTAATTACAACAGGGATGTTGATGCGTTTCCGCTCTTGAGAAGGATACTCGAGAAGATAATGGGGGAAGACACAGTTTACAAATCCCCCACCGATATGGGCGTGAACCGCGCCGGGTTTGGGATAGTCAATGATCCGGTAGTGAAGCAAGCGGCCAAGCAGGAGATCATAAGAAGATATTTCAGATGCGCGTGTGAGTATGCAATGGGGCTGGCAGATAAAGAAGCGCTTGAACGGTCAAAACTTCTCGTCGAAGAGATCGGCATGAAGCCAGAAGACAGGCCCGTAGTCACGCCTGCCGCCGAAGCAATGCTGGATGCACAAAAAAAACAAAAAGGGCATGAAGGTGTTTTTTGCGGCGGGGCCGTACAGCTGGCTGACGGAACTATTGTAACAGGAAAAAACTCACCCATAATGCATGCGGCTTCAAGTCTTATCTTGAACGCGGTGAAGCGGCTCGCGGGAATGTCCGATGAAGTGCACCTATTGTCCCCGGCCACAATAGAGTCTATTGGAAAGCTTAAAGAAGAGCTATCGAAGAGTAAGGATATAAGCCTTGATGTCGAAGAAACGCTTATAGCCCTCAGTATAAGCGCGGCTACAGATCCGAAAGCCCAGTTAGCCATGGAAAAATTGAAAGAACTTAAAGGATGCGATGCGCATCTGACGCACATGCCTACATCCGGGGATGAAGCGGGTTTGCGGAAGATAAGGGTGCATCTTACCAGCGAACCGAATTTTGCTACACGCAATTTATTTGTAACTTAGAAACAGAAGCATTAAACCAATGAAGAAAGGGGAGACTTTTAAGTTCTCCCCTTTTTTGCTATAATACAACGACGGAAATATGCCTATGGGCATCGTGGGAACTTCAACATAGAAAAGGTATAAAGATGGAAAAAGTTGTACATGAAGAGCGACAATTAAGTTTTTTCGAGAAATACCTGACGGCATGGGTTGTGGGCTGTATCGGGTTAGGGATCATGCTCGGAAAACTGTTTCCGCAGGTAGCTGTCACGCTGGATGAGATCTCCATATATCAGGTATCGGTGCCCATAGCAATATGTCTTTTCTTTATGATGTATCCCATAATGGTAAAGATCGATTTTGTCGAAGTCGTTAAAGCCGGGAAGACCCCCAAACCGGTAGTTTTGACGCTTATTGTGAACTGGTGTATTAAGCCTTTTACCATGTTTGCCATAGCGAGCCTGTTTTTAGGCGTCTTCTTTAAGGATATGCTTCCCGGGGTAGAATTTGTTAAGGGCGGAGCGCAAGTGGAGCTCTACAGGTCATATATTTCAGGATGTATCCTACTGGGAATTGCTCCATGCACGGCAATGGTCCTTATCTGGGGTCATTTATCCAAAGGAAACGACGGGCATACCCTGGTTATGGTTGCGATAAATTCTTTGGCCATGCTGTTTCTGTACGCCCCCCTGGGCGGATGGCTTCTGGGTGTGAACAAAATGCCTATCCCATGGCAGACGATCGTCTTGTCTGTTGTTGCATATGTGGGGGTGCCACTTTTTCTGGGATATCATTCACGTAAATGGGTTATTGCCAAAAAGGGATTTAAATGGTTTGAGGAAAAATTCATACATTACCTGACGCCGGTTTCCATAGGAGCTCTTTTGGTGACATTAATACTGCTATTTTCTTTAAAAGGGGAACTTATTATTAAGCAGCCGCAGGTTATCTTCTTAATAGCCATTCCTCTTCTTGTCCAGACATGTCTGATATTTGCAATTGCATACTTCTTAGCAAAACGGCTTAAGCTTCCCTACAAGGACGCCGCGCCGTCGGCGCTTATAGGGGCAAGTAATCATTTTGAGGTTGCCATTGCGACTTCGACGATCCTGTTCGGGCTCTCATCCGGCGCGTCATTGGCGACAGTGGTAGGCGTATTGATAGAAGTCCCCGTCATGCTTATACTTGTGAAAGTATGTCTCAGGACCAGATATATATTTGAGAGAGCTCCGCACAAAAACTGAATTGAAATTGCTTAAGACGGACTGGTTTGGGGCAAAAACCGTCGATTATAGTCTGAAACCAGCAACTTGTTCCATCAGACCATTTTTGCTATTGATTTATTTTAATTAGAGAAGTATAATAAATTTCACATTTTGGCGAAAATTTGAGCGTTTTATACAACAAATAAAAAGGATACAATGAGAGATAAGTTAGACCCATTGATCATAGGGGACCTTGAAATAAAGATACCCATCATCCAGGGGGGCATGGGTGTGAGGGTGTCCCTGGCGCCTTTAGCGGCCGCAGTGGCGAATTGCGGCGCTGCAGGTACCATAGCCAGTGTAGGACTTCCCGATCCCGATGCTCCGGAAACCCTTAAGGATGTACCCGCGGCCTGCTGCAAGGAGTTCATTAAAGATATGAAGGCAGCACGGGAATTATCCGATGGCGCTATCGGAGTAAACATAATGGTAGCTCTGGGTAATTATGAGGAGATGGTAAAGGCCACTATAAATGAAGATATAGATTATATTGTTTCAGGCGCGGGCCTGCCTATAAGTCTGCCGGAATTTGCGGAAGGTTCATCAGCTAAGTTGATACCCATGCTTTCTTCAGCAAGAGGGGCGGCTGTTATTCTGAAAACATGGAAGAGGAGATATAACCGTCTTCCAGATGCTATTATTGTTGAGGGCCCTCTATCAGGGGGTCACATAGCGACCTTATCGGTGGAAGAATTGAGGGCTCTGGGAAGCAAGTTAAGAGAAAAGCCCCGCCTTGAAGAATCAATAAAAGACGTTGTTAAGCTTGTCTCGGAATATGAAAAAGATTATGGCGTTAGTATACCTGTAATAGCAGCGGGCGGGATATTTGACGGCAAAGATATAGCCAAGTTCTTTAAGCTGGGCGCAAAAGGCGTACAATTGGGCAGCAGATTTGTGACTACTGAAGAATGTTCGGTAGCGCAGGAATTTAAGGATCTCTATATTAATTCTACCGAAGAAGACCTCGCATATATACAAAGTCCTGTGGGTATGCCCGCGAAAGTTATCAGAACAAAATTTATAGATGCGATACTAAAGGGTGAGAAAAAACCCATCGATTGCAGCTATATATGCCTGAGGACATGTGATCCTAACGAAGCGCATTTTTGTATAGCCCGGGCTCTGGTCTCGGCAGCAAGAGGGGATATAGACAATGCGATCGTGCTTGCCGGATCTAATGTTTCAAGAATAACAAAAATAGTTCCCGTTCAGGAACTGATAGATGAACTGGTGTCCGGGACTCTGGCGGAGCTGAACAAGGAAACCGTAGACAACAGACAATAAGCTGTGGAGGAAAAGAAAAAATAGGGCACCTTTATGAGGGGGCCCTTTTTTTATGCGGGCTTAATAGAAGAGTAAAATGAAGAAAGTTATCACCATACTAATCTTATGTGCATATTTGGTTTCTGTTTTAGCAGCTTCTGCTTTTGCGATTGCTAAACAGGCAAATGGAGACTGGCAGATATGGACTGTTCAGAAAGCGGAAGTGAAAGTCGGTAAGGATAAGAAGTTCAAGATAAAGGCCGAACAAGAAGAGAGGTTCGGGAATGATATCCGGGCTATATATTATACACATACCGATCTTGGGGTCGATTATAAGTTTACTGGTTGGTTTTCTATGGGCCTCAATTACAGATATGTTGTTGAAAAAATAAGTGGAAAATGGAAAGAAGAAAGCCGTCCTTATATAACCGCAACGTTAAGTCGCGAGATCTTCGGTCTTAAGTTCAGTGACAGGAGCATGCTTGAATACCGCATACGTAAGTATAGTAGGGGAACGGTAAGATACAGAAATAAACTTACCATGGTAATTCCTCTTGAGTGGACGAGATTAGATATCAGTCCGTATGCTGCCGATGAAATATTCATAGATAATCAGCGTCAGAGACTCAACAAGAACCGCATTTACGGAGGATTTAAATTCAAAGTAATAAAACATCTCGGCGGGGAAATCTTCTACATGACACAGGCCAGCGAATCAAAGGGCAAATGGCCTACGTTCAACGTGATAGGACTTCAGGTGAAGGCAGCCTTTTAGGGGCAAGGGTCAGGAGTGCATGTCGGGGATCGCGTATCGTGGATCGGGTATCGATAGCCGAAACCCGAATCACGAAAACCGATACACGATAACCGAACTACGAACTTATTCTGCGAACGGTATATATATGAAGGAGGAAATATGGATAATAAAAATTCATCGGGCGAATGGGGGATCAAGATATGTCCTCTAAGAAATAAGCAGTGCCTGGAAGGGCAGTGTGCGTGGTGGCTGGAAGACGAGAAAATGTGTGCCATAAAGAAGAAAAAACAGTAAGTGGTAAACTGTAAATTTTAGTGAGTAGAGATATGAACAGGATGAAAATGTTTATTGATAACAAAAGGGGATTCACACTGCTTGAAATAATGGTAGTGGTGCTGATTCTTGGTATTCTTACGGTAGGTTTGCGGTACCCGCTTATTTGAATTTTTTAGAAATCACACGTGAAAGTATATGTAAGGAAAATTGCATGGCGATCGAGCGGGCCGAACAAATATATTTTATCGATAAAGGAAATCACACATCACAGCTCGAGGATCTTGTTGGGGAGGGATATATTAAGTCTTTATCTACCTGTCCTTCGGCGGGCGTTTATTCCCGGGATGAGACAGAGGAGGACTTTTATTCGACAATAACTTGTTCAATTCATGGGAGTGAGAGGTAAGGGTCTCGGGGATCGGGTATCGGTTTTCGGGTTTCGTAATTCGGGTTTCGTGATTCAGCTATCAATACCCTATTCACAACAAACGACCCCCAAACAACGAAAAAAACACCAACCTTTCTAACTTCCTAACAAAGAAATAACTTTAGAAATAAGTTGAATAATGCGTATTGAGTATTATAATCTACTTAATATGACATATGTTGGTGAGGAAGGCTAAATTTTCATCTACAGATCTTGTATAAAAAAAGGAGGGTATTATGAAAAAGTTGATCGTGTTATTGATGGTATTTGTGTTTGTAGCCGGGACCGTGCCCGCATTTGCGGCTAGGGATATAAAAGGCGCAAGCCCCAAGGCATATGGGCAAGCAAGTGACGAAGCGGTATTTAACCGTGTCGGTGACTGGTTTGCGACAGTCGGCAAATCCGATGAAGAAAAGCAGGCTATCATAGCCCAGAGAAAGGTCGAAAGGGCTAAGAAAAAAGCAATGAAAGAAGCTGAAAAAAAGAAAAAACAGATGGAAAAACAGGCTAAAAAATCCCAGAAACAAGCGAAAGACAAATTTAAGGGCCTTGGCAAAAAATAATCGCAAAGGACAAATTGATCACAATTGAAGGCAGTGATCAAGAAAGAAAGGAGGGAAAGATGCAAGCTTTAATAGGACTTATTATATTGGTGCTTGATATCGTTGCTATTGTCGATGCCTGGAAAGGTACACTTGAGACCGGCAAAAAAATTCTCTGGACAGTTCTTATAATTATTCTTCCTATTATCGGATTAATACTTTACTTTCTTGTCGGAAGAAAGAAACAGTAACGATCATTTAAGAAGCATTATACTTTAAGGGGCATTAGAGACACCCCATTTTAGTGCACACCATAATAGTAGGGGCACGGCATCCGTTTCCGAGGATATAGCGGATAAATTCCGCGCCCCTACATATTAGATGCAGACCAACGATAATGATACAAGATCGATCCTCTCTATAATTCAATAATTTGACTTTTCTTGGACAGTTTATTAAAATAATATATAAGTAAACATTTTTTAACCGGTAAAAAAGGCTGGTATTGTTATGATAAAAAAAGTTCTGAATTTTATTACTACTGACATCTGGAGGATCCAGCTGCAGAAGATCTCAGGAGCAAAAGCAATTTTAATAAAACAATTGAGAATGGTTCTTGTGTCTTTTAAAGGGTTCAACGAGGATGAATGTCAGCTGAAGGCGTCCGCCCTTACCTTTTATTCCCTGCTTTCGATCGTTCCGGTACTTGCGATGGCCTTTGGTATTGCTAAAGGTTTTGGTTTTGCGCAAATGCTGGAAAATCAGCTGGCCCAAGGGCTACAGGGGCAGGAGGAAGTAGCATCCCAGGCAATAAATTTTGCAAACACGATGCTTGAAAATACAAGAGGCGGCGTTGTAGCGGGTATTGGTGTGGTGGTTCTCTTCTGGACCGTTATCAAGGTTTTGGGGAATATCGAGAGTTCATTTAACGCTATTTGGGGGGTAAGAGAGGCGAGGTCCATAGGACGCAAGTTCAGCGATTACCTTTCCATAATGCTTCTGTGCCCCGTTATGATAATCGCGGCAGGCAGTGTTACCGTTTTTGCAACCACTCAAATAACGATGATCACTGAAAGAATAGCCCTCCTGGGATTTTTCAGACCCGTAATATTTTGTTCGTTGAAACTACTGCCATATTGTGTTCTCTGGCTCCTGTTTAGCTTTATTTATATTTTTATGCCGAACACAAAAGTAAATTTAACTTCCGGTATCATTGGAGGGGTAGTAGCCGGTACGATCTTTCAGATCACTCAAGGGGCCTATATCGTTTTTCAGGTGGGAGTGGCTAAGTATAACGCGATTTATGGGAGTTTCGCGGCACTTCCGCTTTTTCTTGTGTGGCTGCAGCTTAGCTGGCTGATAGTGCTCTTTGGAGCGGAAGTTTCCTTTGCCCATCAAAACGTTGATACGTACGAGTTTGAGCCTGATTGTTTGAAAGCAAGCTGGTCCTTTAAGAGATTATTTTCTCTCAGAATAGTTAATCTTTTGTCTAAAAATTTCCATGACGGCAGAAAAGCTCTTACTGACAATGAAATAGCGCATACTTTAGAAGGTCCGGTTCGTCTTGTAAGAGATCTTCTTTATGAGCTGGTTTCCTGCGGCATTATTTCTGAAACGAAAACTATGGAATACAAAAAGATGGCATATCAGCCCGCTCAGGATGTGGACAAATTAACTATAAAGCATGTTATTGATGCACTTGACGGGAAGGGCAGTGACAATATCCCTCTAGCTGATACGGAAGAGATGAAAAAACTCACCGCAAATCTTGAGATCTTCAGTGATACCATAAAGAAATCTCCTGCGAATGTTGCTTTGGTGAGAATATAGATCAAAGATCCAAAATAGTCCTTATTCGCTTGAGAAGGACTGGCAAGGTATTCTGTGCTCAAACATGCGGTCGAACTGCCGAATTGCTTTGAGATCGCTAATTAGATAGGGGACCTGCAGTGTATTCCGTCCTCAAACAGTCCTCGCCCGCCTACGGCGGACTGCGGAACTGCGGGCGGAACACACTGCGGATCCCCTTTTTAGCGAATAGCGGTAGTACAAAAAAAGAGAAGAAGGCGGGTTTTGGGGACATCGAATCCCCAAAACCCGCATGCAATACGAAGACATGAGAGCATACAATGTTATTATTATTGGCGGTGGACACGCCGGATGCGAAGCAGCGCTTGCATCTGCACGGCGGGGTGCGCCCACGCTTCTTATTACCATGAAAAAAGAGGCGATCGGGTACACCTCATGCAATCCTTCTATCGGCGGGGTAGGCAAAGGGCAGCTTGTCAAGGAAGTTGACGCTCTGGGTGGAGAGATGGGTAAGGCCGCCGATGCCAGCTGTATTCAATACCGCATGCTCAATTCTTCCAAAGGATATGCGGCGCGTTCTTCAAGAATGCAGATAGACAGAGAAAAATACAATATTTATATGCGCGAGTGTGTTTTGGGTCAAGAGGGTCTTGATGTGTTTGAAGGAGAGGTAAAAGAGATACTTGTTGCCGGAGGCGAGTGCCGAGGCGCGAAGACGTCAGACGGTAATATTTTTGAAGCGGATAATGTGGTGCTGACACCCGGTACATTTATGAATGGAGTTATACATATAGGCCTGGAACATTCTCCGGGCGGGCGCATAGACGAACTCCCCTCTCTGGGCCTCTCTGAGAATCTCTTATCATTAGGTTTTAAAGTCGGGTCTTTGAAAACGGGAACACCTGCCAGGATAGACGGGAAGACTATAGATTTTTCGAAACTGGAGGAGCAGGACGGGGATGACCTAGTAATACCATTTTCTTTTTCCACAAAAGAGATAACTCTTCGACAAAAGCCGTGTTACCTCACCAGAACTACGGAAGAAACGCACCGTATAATAAGAGAGGGTTTGGACAGGTCTCCTCTATATTCGGGGAAGATAAAGTCTACCGGTGTCCGGTATTGCCCGTCTATAGAAGATAAGATCATAAGGTTTCCTGAGAGGGACTCTCACCTGATATTCCTTGAACCGGAAGGGTTAGGCTCTGACGAATACTACCCTAACGGCATCTCAACAAGCCTGCCTTTAGATGTTCAGGAAAGAATGTTGAAGAGCATTAATGGTTTGGAAAACATAAAAATAAATAAACCCGCTTACGGTATTGA
Source organism: Candidatus Omnitrophota bacterium (assembly GCA_013204685.1). Taxonomy (GTDB): domain Bacteria; phylum Omnitrophota; class Gorgyraeia; order Tantalellales; family Tantalellaceae; genus JABMSC01. The sequence continues at coordinate 11,232 of JABMSC010000002.1, forward strand.
ATATAACTATGTCGATCCTACGCAGCTTTTTCCTACACTCGAGACAAAACTTGTTAGAGGCCTTTTTATGGCAGGGCAAATAAACGGCACAACCGGGTATGAAGAAGCCGCCGCTTTAGGGCTTATGGCCGGGATAAATGCATCACTAAGAGCAAGGGGAGAGGAGCCCGTGATCCTGGACCGATCAGAGGCTTATATAGGTGTTCTTATCGATGATCTTGTTACCAGGGGAACAAAGGAGCCTTACAGGATGTTTACTTCACGGGTAGAGTACAGGATATTGGTTCGCGAAGATAATGCCGATGTACGTCTCTCAGAAACAGGTTTCAAGCTGGGACTTGTTACGGAAGACGGAATAAAGCGAGCGCGCAGTAAAATAGAGAATGTAGAAAGAGAAAAGAAGAGACTCTCCGGGATCTCTGTGAGCCCGGGCGGGGATGCGGATGATATGTTGAAAGATAGAGGGGAAGCGCCGATCACTCAAAAAATGTCGTTATTACAGCTTCTCAAAAGACCGGGTGTGGCGTATGACGATGTCGTGAGGGTAGAAGGCACCGGAACTGACCTTACGTACTATGAAAAGGTTCAGCTTGAAGTTGATGAAAAGTATACCGGGTATATCGAAAGAGAGATCGCTAATGTAAGGAAATTTTCAGACCTGGAAAAGATGCGTGTACCGGAAGATCTTAATTATTCTAAAATCGGAGGTTTGTCGAACGAAATAAAAGAGAAATTAAGCAAGGTCAGGCCGGTAAATCTGGGACAAGCTTCCAGGATATCCGGTATGACACCGGCTGCGATCAGCATACTTATGGTTCGGTTGAAGTCAAGAAAAAGATGTGGGGAGAATAAGTAATGGTATTAAGCGCGGAACGCGATCTATTGGTCACCTGGGCAGAGCACTCCGTGCTCAAACAGTCTTCGTCCAATTGAGGAGGACCGGCAAAGTATCCCGTGCTCAAACATGCGGCCGAACAAAGTTCGGCCGAACTGCGCGCGGAATACTTTGCCAGCCCTTTTGACTAATAGAGACAGTACAAAAAAAGAGAGAAGAGAGCAGGTTTTGGGGACATCGAACCCCCAAAACCTGCATTTCTACAAGTAGGGCGATGAGTTTTGTTTTTATTTGTAACGGGATAAGAAAACATGCAAAGATACAATTCATTTAACCAGTATTTACGAAAGAGATACGGCGAAAAGGTGCAGCGGATAGGCCTTAACGCCGGGTTTTCCTGCCCTAATAAAGACGGCTGTATTTTCTGCAATGAAGCGGGGTTCAGCCAGTTTGCCGGGACAGAGAAATCCCTTAGCGCACAGCTGGAAGAATCCATCCGGAAAAATAAGGAGAAAAGAGGCGCAAATAAATTCATCGCATATTTTCAAAATGCTTCGGGCACTAATGCCGCCCCGGAAGAACTGAAAGAAGCATATGATGCAATAAAACAGTTTCCGGATGTAGTGGGACTATTTATATCGACTCGTCCGGATTGCATCGATGGGGAAAAACTTGATCTTATAGCAGATTATGCGGACGATTATGAAGTATGGATCGAGTATGGTCTCCAGACAGTGCATGAGAAGTCACTCCGATGGATGGGGCGCGGGCATACCTTCTGCCAGACAAAAGAAGCTATAGAAATGGCCGCGCAAAAAGGTATAAAAGTGGGAGTTCATGTTATACTGGGCATTCCGGGTGAATCGCCGGATGATATGATCTCGACCGCAAAAGAAATATCTGACCTTCCGGTCTCAGGCGTAAAACTGCATGTTCTGCACGTCCTTAAAAACACAGAACTTGAGAGGATGTATCTGGAAAAAAGGTTAAAGCTGCTATCAAAGGATGAATACGTCAAAAGAGCATGTGATTTTATTGAGAGACTATCGGCGGAATGCATAATACTCAGACTCGTCTCAGATGCGAAAAAGGAATATCTTATTGCTCCCGGATGGATCAATGATAAGCTTTCAGTTATAAACAAAATAGATGCTGAATTTGCAAAAAGGGGAACCCGCCAGGGAATAAGACGTGGGGTAAAAAAGTAACGGGAAAGTCTTTGCTGAACCTGAATTTGCCTCGTCACTTGCATATATGGTATAATACAGGCGCTAAATAATACTTATTGTCTTGGAGAATATAAGTGAAAATAGCCAATAAAATAACCCTATCATTTTTCATACCCGCTATCATCCTCACACTTTTTGGAGCTACTGTTTTTTATTATGCAGCCAGGGGCAGCTTGAAGGAGTCTGTCTCCAGCCACTTGATGACCGCTGCCGGGTCCAGGGCTAAGCATATCGATACTTTCCTCAGAATGCATAAAGATATAGCTTCACATCTATCCCAATCCGTAATCCTCAAGAGTTTACTGCAGGCCAATCAAAAAGATGGTGATTACAGCTTTAAATACAACGAGGCCTTAAAAAGGCTGAAAAGAGCCGGTGAAACGGATGCTACTATTCTGGAAGCTATACTTCTTGATAAAAACGGAAAGATAATTGCAGCCAGTAGTGGTGAAATGGAAGTAGGGGAAGATCAGTCAAAAGCGTCCTTTTTTGTAAACGCTAAAGAGGCGCCCTATATTACCGATGCCTTTTTTTGCGAAGAATGCGGTAAACCTGTCATTGCGGTTTCATCTCCTGTTTTCAGTAAAGCAGCAGGGGGTTTTTCAGGAGTAGTTGTAAATCTGGTTGATATGACGGCTTTAAATAAAATAACTACTGATCGTACTGGTCTGGGAATTAGCGGGGAGATCTATCTTGTCAATAAAGAGGGTCTGATGATCACACCTTCACGTTTTTTTGACGAGAAAGGCTCTTTTAAAATGGAGGTGGATACCGAGAACACCAGAAGGGCCCTTAAAGAAGCATTAAGCGAGGAAGTGAACCCCGGTGAATATGCGCCTATTGTATTTAAAGATTACAGGGGGGTCAAAGTTCTTGGTGTGCATGATCATATTGAAGAGATGGAATGGCTCCTCCTGGCGGAGAGAAACGAAAACGAGGCCTTCCGAGCTTTATTGTTCCTCAAGTTTGTTCTAGCTATATTAGTAGTTGTTATAATCGCAGCAGCATTGGGGATAAGCTTGTTTGTTGCAAAACACCTTACAGAACCTATTGTTAATTTGAAAGAAAAGGTGAATAGTATCGGTAAAGGAGATCTTGATACCAGAGCAGCGATTGATTCTGATGATGAGATAGGCGATCTTTCAAGGGCCTTTGATAACATGACGGGGAATTTGAAAGAGTCCATCACAATGGTGGGTGGGCTTAATGAAGAGATCGCAAAGCGTAAAAAGCTGGAAAAGCAACTGATCGAAACCCAGCAGCAGCTTATCC
>JABMSC010000040.1 GCA_013204685.1 Candidatus Omnitrophota bacterium
ATATTATTCTTATCAATTATTTCAAGGGCCTTTGTCCCGCTATCTGCAAGCGCAACCTGATAATTCTTACGGGTCAGGAATTCCTTAAGCATATTCCTTATTTCTTTTTCATCGTCAACTACAAGTATCTTTCCCATGAACTTTATCCTTTCTGTATTATTAATATAACCCTGCGGCAACTATTTTACGCTATCTTTAAATATACAGAAGCAACTGTACCCTTGTTCGGTTTACTTTTGTATTCGATCTTTCCGCTGTATTCTTTTAAAATGCCCAGGCATACTGAAAGCCCTAAACCGACATTCGTCTCCCTGGTGGAAAAAAACGGATCAAAGATCTTTTCCATATTTTCTTCTTCTATCCCTTCCCCTGTATCAGCAAAATCTATTCTTATATTATCTCCTTCCATCGACGTGGAAATGATCATTTCTCCTCCGTCAGACATTGCTTCAGCTGAATTCTTCATTATATTCACGAAAACCTCACGCATCTGATCTTCGTTCAGCTCTAAAACAGGTAATGTGGAACTGAGGTTTTTAACCACATTGATACGGCGTAATGAATATTCATATTCCATCAGATGAACTACTTCGTTAAGACTGTCATTAATACAAACCTCCGTTGGCTTTTCCTTACCCGGGCTTGAAAAAGCAAGGAGGCGCCCGGTAATACTTTTTGCCCGCTGACACTGCTCAACAATAACATTTAAGTTTTCATCCGCTTCTTCCCCTGTCAGCTGTCCCTTTACAAGCATCTGGGACAGTCCCGATATCACCTGCAGGGGGTTATTGATTTCATGTGCCAGGCCGCGTGCCAGTTGTCCCACCGATGTCATTTTAGACGACTGCATAAGCTGCTTTTGGGCCTTTTTCAGATGCTGGTAAGCTTCTTTCTCTTGATCAGAGTAAAGAAAAACATTGCCAAGTATATCTTTTACTTTGCGGAACCCCACACAGTATCCCAGTAAAGCGATCATCAGCGTCAGGAGCATAACAAACCCTGTATTAGTTGCCAGTATTTTTATGTTGAAAAATTTTACGAGCAAGAGATAGAAAAAAACCAGAAAAGGAATGATACTCATCAAAGTGAAGGCAAGGTTGAATTTCTGGTAAGATTCATCTCTCATCCCGGCCAACGCATCTGCTGACTCTTCTTCTAAATTAATACTTTTTACATATTCTTCAGCCATAATTATTATCCTTTTTTTAAAAAATCATTACATTCTCTCTGGATATCTTTTCTATATTATATATTACAGTTTTTAAAAAACAAAAGCTTTTGTCATCTTTTTTTTAACTCATTCTACTGAATGTAGTTATATGCTTCGATTTCCGGTGCGAATACTTAGTGACTAATTATCTGAATTATGATATATTTAGTCCGGATGTGGTCAAAACGACCCATAGTCACGGAGGTGAAAAATGATCAGAAAATATTTTGTAACATTCTTAACGGTTCTTGCTGTGCTGTTTGTGGCATGCTCTCAGCCGGTCTTTGCCGGTTCGTATGATGACGCTGAAAGCGTGTATTCCGATCCTTCGGGTTTTGACGGTGGTTCAGGGTCTACACTCAATGAGCCGGGCCCCAGTTACTCTTCAGACGTACCTGATGTAGGGGATGCGGGCCCTATCGGTTATCAGGACGAGGGTGGAGATTATCACTCGTATGACGATTAATAACAAGAATATGCATAGATAACATAAGAAAAAGAGAGGTTTAACCCTCTCTTTTTTCTACTGCTGCTAACTATTCACTATTTTATACTCTTCGCACCCGGCAAAACCGCCTCGGTTATTTTGGGGAGCCCGCCGTAAATATTCTGATAGATCTCATTATATCTATCCTTTCCCCCTATCAATCCAAAGGTAAGCGGCATTACTTTTTTTGCCCCGTCACTCATTGCGCGGGATATATTCTGTATGTCCCACTGCGCGTGAGCGTCTTCCCTTAACCTGGATATATGATACATCTCTCTCGCGTTAAGCCTTATAAGCACTCTTTTGCGATGCGCATTCGTAAGGATATACGGCGCTGCCAGGGGAATTTCCTGCTTTATAGCATCATGTACCTTGCTGGTTTTTTCTACGATCTCCCGAAAATATGACTCCATGCCTGTCTCTTTGATGGATTCAGGAACAGTAACATCCAGAGCGGGATCGTACTCTTGAGATGTTATAGTCGCCATCCTGTGCCCTTTAAGCTGTCCGAAA
>JABMSC010000041.1 GCA_013204685.1 Candidatus Omnitrophota bacterium
AGGTTTATCAGGTCCATCCTGTTTCCCGGAGTAATAACAAGGCAGTCGTCCTCTATATACTGTGCTGCTTCTTTGACCTCCATCGCACCTACCAGGACTTTCTTCATCTGTCTGCTTAGAAATTTTTCGCCGCACAAAACATGCATATCCAGCTCTTCCCTGATGTCACGCATTGTAGGTGTATCCAAAATGTCTATGTAAGGGACGACTCCCAGGACAGGTATACCCAGTCTTCCGAGTCCCTTTCTGATGTATTCATTGACCTTTTCGTATTTTTGCGGGAGAACTTTGTTAACGACAACCCCTGCCAGCTTTACGCCCTGCCTGTCAAAGACGGCTTTATTAAGCATTATTTCATCTATTGCACTGCCTATCCCTCCGGGGGAAACAAGTATAACCTTTGAGGCGAGCATTTTTGCAACAGCTGCGTTCGAAAAGTCGAACACTGAACCCACACCCGCGTGTCCGGTACCTTCTATAATAACAAGGTCTTTACCCTCAGCTATATGAGAGAACGCTTCCTTGATCTTCAGCTCCGGATCTTTCCCGCCTTTTCCGTCAAGGAACCTTTCAGTGTATCCTTTCTCAACCGCGACCGGCGACATATCATGCAGGGCAAGATCAAACTTGAATATCTGTTCAATAAGAACGGAATCCTCGTCTACCTTGTGTCCGCCTTCAACCAGGTAGCGCTGTCCTACCGGTTTTATAAACCCTATCTTTTTGAATCGTTTGAGGAGGGTTGCGATGAGGCCCAATGAAATAGTGGTCTTTCCTACATTCTGGCGCGTGGCGGCTATAAAAATGCGCTTTGTCCGCCCGGCACCGAAAATCTTTTCCCAAGTTTCCAGGTAGGTCTTTTTCATGATCCTAGTACCTTTTCAATCTTAAGATGCCAGGTTGGCTGGCACAAGTATCCGATCAACTTTGAAATTAGAAACCATCATTTCAAAGTTGTCGGGCTACTAGAAGGAATGTTCATCGTCGGGAAAAGCGCCCGACTCTGTTTCTTCCTTAAATTTTGTTAATGCCTCTTTTATGGTGCTCGAGATATTTGCGTACTGTTTGACGAACTTAGGCACAAATTTCTCGAAATAACCTACAATATCATGCGCAACAAGCACCTGGCCATCACAGTATTCTCCTGCCCCTATGCCGATGGTAGGGATGCTGAGTTTAGAGGTAATTCTCCGGGCCAGGTCTTTAGGAACGCATTCCAGTATAACGGCGAACACGCCCGCTTTCTCCAGAGAAAGAGCATCCTCCAGGAGCCTCTTACCGGACTCTGCATCCTTCCCCTGCACTTTGTACCCGCCGAGCTTGTTAACGCTTTGCGGCGTGAGCCCAATATGTCCCACAACCGGTATGCCTGCGCCGGTTATAGCCTTTACCCGGGAGGAAACTTCACCTCCCCCTTCTATCTTTACCGCCTCACAGCCGGCTTCTTTGACGAATCTCCCCGCGTTCAGAACGGCATCTTCGTCGCTGACCTGAAAAGACATGAACGGCATGTCCCCGATGAGAAACGCGCGCTCAACTCCCCTTCTTACCGCCTTCGAATGATGTATCATCTCATCCATCGTAACCGGTATGGTAGAATCATATCCGAGAGCTACCATGGCAAGAGAATCCCCGACCAATACGGAATCTACACCGACCGAATCTATCAATTTTGCCATAGAATAATCGTAAGCGGTAAGCATTGTGATCTTCTCGCCCGCTTCTTTCTTTCCGGCAAAATCTAATACTGTAACTTTATTTTTATTCATAACATACCCCTGGGCCTTAAACTATCCCCTCCAGATACTCAACAAAATCCACCGTTATGGGACAGAAATATACATGAAAATTGTCGGTATTGGTAATATCCAATACTTTTTTGGCGAACTTCTGGTTCCAGTCCATTGAACATTCAAAATCCGCGGGAAATCTCACGCTGTTCTTTGTCTCCCAGTAATGCTTTGATGATTCCCTTACAACGGGAGCTAATCCCCAGAATACGTGGGTATCCTGAAGTACCCTGGCCCACTTGCCTAAGAGTTCCAGATCAAAGAAAGGCTGGGTGAAAAATCCATCACATCCGGCGTCTTTTTTCTCTTTCACGTAATCCAGTTCCTCTTCAAAAGTTTTCCGCCACTGATCTACGCCGGCATAGACCTTCACCTCCGGCATCTCCCTCTTTATCTTCTTTATGAGTTCCACCGACGTACAGGGGTTCTCGCTCTCGGAAACTATCTCGGGATTATCCCCCAGTATGACCAGCGCCTCTTTAATGTTATTTTTAACAAAAAAATCCCGATAAAAGAAAGGTTCTTTGCTGTTTATCGAAACTGCCCGGATATGCGGTATTACATTGGAAAAGTAAGAAATCGCCACTTCACATGCTTCGGATATTCTTACGTCAAACTTGAGTATGTCGGGTATATTAAGCGTGTCCACACATGGAAAACGTTCCTTTACCTCTTTCAGCTCTTCAGCAAAGGACTCTTCAGTTCGCGCTACCAATTCAAGTGATATCCTGCCCATTAAACACCTTTCTTATTCTGGATGCTGTATGCCCTTGAGACATTCCTCATCAAGATGGATACAGTAACAGGACCAACCCCTCCCGGAACCGGAGTTATAAGCGCTGCCTTCTTGCTTGCCTCGGAGAAATCCACATCCCCGACGACGGTATCCCCGACTTTGTTGATACCGACATCTATAACTACAGCTCCCTCGCCGATCCAGTCGCCTTTTATGATTCCGGGCTTGCCTACCGCAACAACCAGAATATCCGCCTTCCGTATATGCCCGGGTAAATTCCCGGTTTCGAATGTTCCTATATGGCAGACCGTCGTTGTGGCCATCTCGTTCAGCATCATAAGACTGAGGGGCTTACCCACAATAGCTGAATGCCCAACTATCACAACCTCTTTCCCATACAGGTCTACTTCATGCGCCTTGAGGATCTTCATAACCGCTCCGGGAGTGCATGGTACAATGTCCGCCTCCCTCCTCAATATCCTGCCGAGATTAGCCGGATGTATTCCTTCGGCATCTTTCTCAGGGTTAATGCCGGCAACAATTTTGTCGTGGTCTATTTTTCCCGGCAGTGGTTTCTGGACGATTATGGCCGTTACGGCGCTGTCCGAATTCAATTTCTCAATGTGGGCGATCAGATCTTCCTGGGTGATGCCATCGTCGATCCTGTCAACACTGAACTCAATTCCGACTGATTCGGCGGTTTTTCTCTGCATATTTATATATATCTCCGCATCTTCGCTGCGGCCGACCATGACCGACACCAGTCTGGGGGGGATTTGTACCAAAGCCCGTATCTCGCGGATGCTGTTCCCCACTTTATCGTTCATCTGACGCGCTATTTCCTTACCATCAACAACCTTCGCCATTTTACTCTCCATTATATTACTGCTTAAGGACTTCTCTGACCCTTGCCTCTATTTCCGCGGACTTGCGCTCAACATCTTCTTCCATAACCGCAAGCTTTTCTCTTGTTTCACTGACAAAAGGATCATCTTTTATTTCTCGTAAGTTTATCTCGACATTAAGCTTCGCTGAGAAAAAGGCCGCTTCCAAAAAATGCAGCGCGCAAAGCACATCAGTAAAAAGATTCTTATTTGATCCCCTGGAAAGCAGGTCCGTTATACCTATGGACTCATGGCTCTCTATGCATACTTCCAGTGGAATAGCTGCCGCGGATATATATTCTTTTTGCGCATTACGCTTCTCCGACAGCGCCTTCATCAGGCTCTGGAACACCTTGCAATCTTCATCGATGAAAGATGAGATCCGGTCAAGCATCTCCTGCTGCTTCTGTTTTGCCGGTAAGAGATCCGAAGATCCCTCTTTTATGCTGTAATTTAAAACCATCAGATTCAGCCCGGCGCCCAGCCCGGCACTAAGCGCAGCAGCGCTTCCGCCTCCGGGAACTATTTTTTTCTCTGATAATTCCTTGAGGTAATCTTTAACTGTCCCTTCCGAATATTCCTGCATACTACAGTAGTCCTTTAACCTTACCGGTCTTCACGTCCACATCTATAGCTGCCCCCCGGGGTGCTTTCGGCAAACCGGGCATCGTATTTACGCCTTCGCACTCGACAAGGATATATCCGGCTCCGGCATTGACTTCAACCGACTCCACTGCCAGTTTAAATCCTCTCGGACGTCCTTTTTTGCTCGAAGTATTAGAAAGTGAAAGATACGATTTTGCCATACATATCGGCAGTTGATCTAATTTGGCTTTCTCGATCATTTCGATGTCTTCTGCAGCGTCGTCTGAATACTTAACTTCGCTTGCCCCGTACATAGACTTGGCTATACGCTCTACCTTGCCTCTCAAATTCATGTCCAGGGGATAGAGGTACCGTATCTTGGAGTTTTCCTTTGCAGCGTTTATAACGGCTTGCGCCAGCTCCATGCATCCCTCACTGCCAAGTTTATAAGCTTCGCTGACAGCAACTCCCTCGACTTCAAGAGCTTCGGCCCTTCTCAAAACAACATCTATCTCTTTTTTAGAGTCATGTTCGAATTTGTTAATGCAGATGACTATAGGCAGTCCGAACATCTTCAGGTTTTCTACCTGTTTTTCCAGATTCGAACATCCCCGGTCTACCGCAGAAAGATTCTCTCTTTTCAAGGTAGCCGGAATATTGTTTCCCTTGAAAGGGAAATCCCCGCTATGAACCTTAAGCCCCCTTACAGTACAATTGATCACAATAACATCGGGCTTGAGTTTTGATTGCCTGCACTTTATGTCGATAAATTTTTCCGCGCCGAGATCAGCGCCGAATCCACTTTCTGTTACGACATAATCTGCAAGCTTGAGGGCTATCTTATCGGCAATAACGGAACTCGATCCGCAGGATACATTCGCAAACGGGTCCGCATGAACAAAGCAAGGGGTATTTTCAGTGGTCTGAACCAGATTAGGATTGAGCGCGTCCTTCATCATTACAGTCATTGCTCCGGCAGCTTTAACCATGTCAGCTGTAACAGGCTTGCCGTTCTTCGCGAAACCGAAAATAGCACGCCCAAGACGCGCCCTCAAGTCTTTCAGGTTTTCCGAGAGCGCAAGTATTGCCATGCACTCACCTGCAGATGTTATTTCGATCCCTGTTTTTCTGCTTACACCATGCAGTTTACCTCCTCCGCCTATTGCAATATTCCGGAGGGTACGGTCGCCCACTTCGATAACTCTTTTCCAGGTTACCCCCTTTTTGCCAAAGTCATATGGATCTCCCCAGAAGAGGCCATTATCCAGAAATGATGCGCCTAGATCCTGTGCATTAGCTACTCGAGCGGAGTCCCCCGTCATGCCCAGGCTGATCTCTTCAGCAGGCAAAACCTGAGAGTATCCCCCTCCGACAGCACCACCTTTAATGCCAAAAAGCGGACCCAAGGAAGGTTGGGGTATACATGATATGGCTTTTTTCTTCATTTTGTTGAGCGCCATACCAAGACCGATTGCGTTGACAGTCGTACCTTCCCCGAGTTGTGTGGGGGTAATGGACGTCATCAGTATAAGTTTCCCGGCTTTTCGGCTTTTAAGCGCATTGGGAAGAATATCTGCTGAAACTTTGGCAATATAATTGCCGAACTTTGTTAGGTATTTCGAGTTTATTCCTGCTTTCTTTGCAACCTCTCCGATGTCCTTAAGCTCTACACCCGAGGCGACTTTTGCATCGTAACTACTCATATCCTGTTCTCCTTTTTGTGATCCTTCTTCCTCAAATCCCCGAACGGCCCGAACGACCTCCTGTGGATCGGGCACAGACCGTATTTTCTTATATTGTCCATATGTTCTTTCGTGCCGTAGCCCTTATGTTTTTTAAATCCATAATGCGGATATTTTTTGTCCTCTTCAAGCATCAATTTGTCCCTGAACACCTTTGCAACAATGGAAGCACATGCTATTGAAGTGCTCAAACTTTCCCCCCTCATAAGGCATGTTCTCGACTGCGGCACCTGCACATCCATCTTGCCGTCAATGAGAAGGTAATCCGGTCTTGTCTTGAGTTCTCCGATAGCACGTTTCATGGCCAGGAGCGTGGCTCTGAAAATATTTATATTATCGATATCCTTCTCGCTTACAACGCCTATCCCGGTATCGCAGCGTTTCAATATGTCAATGAACGCTCTTTCTCTCATTCGTTCGGTCAGTTTCTTGGAATCGTCTATCCTCTCACTGAAATTGTTATCAACAACAATTACAGCTGCAGCAACAACAGGCCCGGCTAAAGGTCCCCTCCCGGCTTCATCTATGCCGGCCACAAACCCATATCCGGACTCTTTTGCTTTTTTCTCGTGAAAAAAGAGATCTATATCATTATTTTTCTTTACTCTGGACAACTTTTTCCCTTACCTTTGTGGCTTTCTTTCCTTTCACGCCCCTGAGGTAATAAAGTTTAGCGCGCCTTACCTTTCCCTTCTTTTTCACTTCGACCTTATCGATCAAAGGAGAATGGAACGGGAAAATGCGCTCAACTCCTTCACCGTAAGATATGCGCCTTACGGTAAACGTTTTCCCCATACCTGCACCTTTTATGCTTATAACGATACCGGTGAAAACCTGAATACGCATTTTGTTTTCTTCTTTGATCTTGAAATGAACGTCAATCGTATCCCCTATATCGAATTTCGTCATTTCTTTTCTTGCATATTTCTCTCTTACCTTTTGCACTTTGTCCATTTCTTTCCTCCTGTCTTATCTATAATCATCTGTATTATGCTTAGTATCCCTTCGTCCGTCATAAGCTCGCCTTGCATTGAGATTGCTTCGTCGCCCTCACTTCGTTCGGGGTCCTCGCAATGACGAAAAGGAAAGCGTCCCCTCTTCATCTGTGTCCATCCGTAAAACACGTTGTTTACTCAGGATCTGTGTGTATCTGTGTTCTTCTCCAAAAGATCCGGTCTTCTCTGGCGGGTTCGCTTCACCGCTTCTTCCTTCCGCCATTTGTCTATCTTTTTAGGATCTCCGCACATAAGAACTTCCGGAACGCTTTTATCCTTATAAACCGCGGGTCTGGTGTATTGCGGGTATTCAAGCATCCCGTTTTCAAAGGATTCATCCAGAAGACACTCCTCGTCCCCCAAAACACCCGGTACTAACCTTATCACGGCATCACACAAAACCATAGCGGGGATCTCTCCACAGGTAAGTATGTAATCCCCTATGGATATTTCCATGTCAACAAGATCCCGTATCCTTTCATCGAAACCTTCATAGTGACCGCAAATCGCAATTATGTGTTCACACCCTGATATTTCTCTGGCGGTCCTCTGGTCGAATTTTCTGCCCTGCGGCGTAAGCAAGACTACCCGGGTACCCGCATCCTGTTCCGGATCACCCTTGATCTCTAAAAGAGCTTTATCAACAGGCTCAACCTTCATTACCATGCCCGGTCCGCCGCCATACGGTTTATCGTCAACTGTCCTGTGGCGATCCAGGGTCCACTTTCTCAGATTGTGAACGTTTATCTCAGTGAGTCCCTTTTGAACCGCTATTTTCACCATCGATTCATCAAATACACCCTTAAACATTTCAGGGAATAGTGTGAGAATGTCAATCTTCATATTATTCAGCGTTAAGCGGTAAGGTGTTTTCTATGCGCTATACCCTATTACGCTCAACCTCTTATTCTCCGAGTCTTTTGAGTATACTCTTCACCGTCTCAGACGGTTTTGCGCCCTTTTTCAGCCAGTATTCCACGCGTTCCCTATCCAGGGCGATCTGGTTCGCTCCTTTTTGAGGATCATAGTGACCCAGTTCTTCAAGAGCTTTTCCGTCCCGCTTTGTGGATTTTGTCATCGCAACAATACGGTAAAAAGGCTTCTTTTTCGTGCCGAATCTTTTTAACCTTAAAACTACTGCCATTTCTTTCTTCCTCCTTTAAATGAGACCATAACTTACGCGACCACCGGAAGCGTAAGTTATATGGTCAAATTTATGCCGCCTAAAAATACTACCAACATCAAAACAATGATGCGGCGATATAGATCAAGCTACTAATATGTCATCCCCGCGCGACCGAACACATGGTTGCGAGGAAGTGCCGAAGCCAGAGGGCTTCGGCGAAGCGGGGATCACGTAGTAGTAAGCTATGACCTACTCACTCACCCTCTTAATGCTCGCTCCCACTGCCGAAAGTTTATCCTCAATATGTTCATA
>JABMSC010000042.1 GCA_013204685.1 Candidatus Omnitrophota bacterium
CATGTACGGCATTTAGTTCACAAAGACTTGGGGAGAGGTATTAAATACGGACGAAGCGGATATTCTTAAAAATGTTGCAAATGCCCGGGAGGCGGAATACTCCAAGCGCCCCGAGGGATCGCTTTTTGACGATAATGGCATGTTCAAGGAAAAGCGCACAGTCCGCGCGGCAGAAACCGAGGAAAAAGCTATAGAGCTTTATCTGAAAAGATACCTGGATGTATTCCCGGAGGATGCGCTCGCCGGGACAAAAATAGTACTTTACCAGCATTCAGCCGTCGGCAGAGACATCATCGAGAAGGCATTTATTGGGCTTGGCGCTGAAGTGGTGCCGGTGGGAAGAAGCGAGGAATTTGTCCCGGTGGATACGGAGAAAGTTTCAGGATCTACCAGGGAATATCTTAAAGAATGGGCCGGTGAATACGAGCCCTTTGCGATCATATCCACGGACGGGGACTCTGACAGGCCTCTTCTGGCGGATGAGACCGGGGAGTTTCTTACGGGGGACAAACTCGGAGCATTAGTATCCATTTATCTTAAACCGGATTTTGCGGCTATTCCCATAAGCGCTAACGATGGTGTGGTGAAAGCTCTGAAGGATGAAGGCATAGAGGTAAAACAGACCCGCATAGGTTCACCTTATGTTATCGCGGCAATGAACGAAAAACTCGCTCTGGATCCTGAAGCAAAAGTCGTGAGCTGGGAATCCAACGGGGGATTTCTTCTGGGCAGTGACTGGCAGATAGGGGGACATGAACTAAAGGCGCTTCCGACAAGGGACGCGGTTCTTCCCCTTGTCTCTGCGATATTACTGGCAAAGAAAGAAGGTAAAAAGGTATCAGAACTTATCCGGGCATCTCTTCCCGACAGGTCCACCCATGCAGATGTCGTGGATGACAAAACCCCGGGCTGTGAAACCTACACCGCCGAGATGGGAAAAGAGATCATCAAAGACTTTTCTCCGGCTGATGGTACCGTCGAAGAGGTGGCCTTCGATGGTAACTCGATCAAAGTGAACAACTTAGAAGCTAATCCTGAGCAGGCGGAGGAGCTGAGATCAATAAAGGAAAAGCTGGAAAAATATTTTAATCCAGATGATGGTTTCAGTGCGATCTCTTCGGTAAATTTTATTGATGGAATAAGGATAGTTTTCTCCAATGGCGACGTTGCGCACATAAGGCCATCCGGAAATGCACCCGAATTTAGAATGTACGCTACAGCCGATACGGAAAAAAGAGCCGATGAAATAGCAGAAGCGAGAAAAAAAATATTACCTGAGATCATAAAAGATATGGGGTGAAAATATGGGAGACAATCCAGCCGACAGGATCGCAAATGCCCTCCGGGAAGGAAAGGCAGTATATCTATCGCCGTACAAAGAACCGAAGGTATGGGGTGCAGGAGGAATAGGCGAATACTGGTATGGGGCCGAAGCCGGAGACAAAAGTTCGGTTGCATCCCTGGGCGGGGATGAAGCTCCTATGGCGGATGTCCTGGAACTTGCTCCGGTGGAGATACTGGGGGAAGGCGCAGTAAAAAAGTTCGGAGATCTTTTACCGCTTGTCAAGATCCTCACCCCCAAAGGAAGACTTTCCGTACAGTTCCATGACGCTAAGAATGAACTGTGGATCGTAACAGGAGTCGATGAGTCGGCTGCCGGGGGAAAAGAACCTTCTGTAATAGTGGGGTTTAGCTCCGAAGCTGTAGACGAGTATGGCCCGAGTGTAACAAGCGAATACCATGAAGCCCTTAAGGAATACGGAGTTCAACTTAATGCGCTTATTGATCTATTGCTGCAGAAGAGATTTAAAGAAGCTCTTGAGGAAACCAAAGACGTGGTCCTGGCGGCTGAGAGCGCTAAGGAAAGCAGCCCGCAAATAGCCGCAGCGTTAGATAAGGTCACTGAAGCCCGCGGAAAACTCGAAAAATTTTATAACTATATACCGGTAAAAATAGGGGATGTGATCCCCATACCCTGCGGAACCTTGCATGCCCTGGGTTCTGGTGTTGAAGTCGTAGAACCACAGATACCGGGCCCCACACAGTCCCTTGAAGACGGAGCGACATATCCTGTCAGGTATTATTTCCCCGGACATGAAAGGGGCAGGTCAAAAAAGAAGCTTGATATTGACAGGGCCGAAGAGATGATACCGGATGTTGTCAAAGAAAGCCCGCCGGAAGTAATAAGTGAGGCCGACTCCGTGAAAATAGAGCGGCTTCCGGGCGGTTTCGAGGACAAAGGCCTTGAAGTTCACAGGATAACCATGGAGGGGGCGGCAGAAGCGAATTTTTCAGATATTACCAGTTTTCACACTCTGGTATCAGTAGCCGGGGAGGCAATGATAGTTACTTCCTCAGGTGAATACGAGATTCCGAAGGCAGCTCCCGGAGGCAAAATGCTTCTGGTTCCGGCATCCGCCGGGGAATATAAAATAGTATCTTCATCCGGCGCCCAGATCATAGATACGTTCACCCCGTTAGAAATTTCGTAGAAATTTCTAACGGGGCACGTCCCAGTAGAAATTTCGTAGAAATTTCTACTGGGACACGTCCCGATGTAAGATCAGCATTCAGGCCCGTTAAAATTTTCAAACTCCAAAATTCATTTTTCGCAACATATTTTATTTAAAGAAGTTATGTCCCTAATCCTACCCGCTATCCGTTACCCGCGATATGCTATAGGGTCCTTATCGTCTAAAATACTTATATAAGTCAATATGATAAGTTGACAGAAATGGGGAATTTTTGTAAAATATCCCCACTTGTCTTCTAGGACGGGTATTAAGATTAAAAGAAGGGTAATTAATGCAGAAAGAATCATTCCTCTCGCAGCTAAATAAGCAGAAAATATCATATTTATTCATAGCCCTGCCCTTCACATTATTCTTCATTTTCCAGTTAGCCCCTGTTTTTATATCTCTTTTTCTGTCTTTCACTAAATATAACATTGTTCATTCTCCCCAATTTGTGGGATTGGCCAATTACAAGAATATACTTTTCAATGATCCTCTTTTTTGGAAAGCCATGAAGAATACTTTAATATATGTTGTGGGCGTGGTCCCCGTGGGCATATGCGTTTCACTTATGCTGGCCGTCGCTATAGACCAGAAGATCAAATTCAAGAATTTCTTTAAATCCATATTTTTCCTGCCGACAGTAACCGCGATAATCGCCGTATCTGTTATATGGAAATGGCTCTATGCGGGGGAGAAATACGGCCTGATCAATTATTTTATTATGAAAATTGGATTTCAACCCATCGATTGGCTGGTAAACCCTTCATGGATTCTGCCGTCCATTATGATCATGTCAATATGGGCCGGGGTAGGTTATAGCATGATCCTTTTCCTCGCCGGGCTGCAAACCATACCGCATGCCATGTATGAGGCGGCGGAGATCGATGGTGCCGGTTTCTGGGAAAAGTTTTTTCACATTACGTTGCCGTTGTTAAGACCCACGATAGTATTCGTGAGCATGATGGCATTTATATTCAGTTTTCAGGTGTTTGAACAGGTATACATCATGACAAGCGGCCAGGGAGGTCTTGGCGGAGTGTTGGACTCCGGACTTACGATAGTTGCTTATCTTTATGATAAGGGATTCGGGAAGTTTCAGATGGGATACGCTTCTGCGATGGCATATATTATTTTCCTCATCATCTTCATCATAACGATGATCAATAAACGCCTGATGCGGTCGAATGTGGAGTATTAAAGTCCGTGGTTCGTGGTTTGTAGTCTCCGGACTCTGAACTCCGAACTCTGAACTAAAAGGGAGCTTACTTATACGATGCCGTACGATGTAAGTAACAGAAAAGATTCACTGGTTGTAAGAACCTGTATATATGCGTTTCTGATCGCCGGAGCGCTTACCATGGCCATTCCCTACGTATGGATGGTGGTAACTTCCATTAAGCCCCCCTCAGAGATACAGGCATATCCTCCCAGCTTTCTGGTAAAGAACCCCACAATTGAACCCTATCAGGAACTTTTTAAAACAATGCCGATGGGCAGGTATCTCTTCAACAGTTTTTTTGTTGCGGGTTCGATCACACTCTTTAATGTTTTTGCTACATCATTAGCCGGATATGCTTTTGCCAAACACAGATTCTGGGGCAGGGATAAATTATTTTTCATTTTTCTCGGGTCGCTTATGATCCCGTGGCAGGTGAATATCATACCCGGTTTCGTTATAGTTAAGAGCCTCGGATGGCTTAATACGTATAAGGGGCTTATTATACCGTCGATGGCATGGTGTGCCTTTGGTATATTTCTTAACAGACAGTTTATATACAGTATTCCGGATGACTTAATAGATGCGGCTAAGATAGACGGATGCAGTGAATTTATGATATACCGTAAGGTTATCCTGCCGCTTATAAAACCGGTTCTGGCCACCCTGGCGATATTTACTTTTCTGCAGCAGTGGAATAATTTTGTCTGGCCGTTGGTCATTATATCCACGAGGGACATGAAAACCCTTCCATTGGCGTTATCTGTTCTGACCGGACAGTATGGCGCTAATTTTGCTATGGTTATGGCGGGTGCGGTTGTTGCGACTATACCGATGCTCGTGGTATATCTAATGTTCCAGAAGTATATAATTAAAGGCATAGCGAGACGGGACTTAAGGGGTAGAACGCAGATTTACGCGGATCGAACGCCGATTGTCGCAGATCTAGATGAACACAGATTTACGCAGATATTTTGGAAGAAACTGGAACGCAAATGAACGCAGATATTTTGAGCGCAAATTGAACAGGAAGGATATTATGAAAAAATTGACGATTTTATTTATTCTAGCCATATTTACACTTTCCGGTTGCGGGCAAAGCGGCGAAAAAGCGATCAAGCCGGCGGCCTTCCTGGAAACTGTAGAAGTTGATGTTAGTGAGCCTCTTGTTTATCTGCCTGTTTCGGCGGCAGATGCATCCAGTTTTGATCAGACACCTGACTGGGCACCGGAACCTGATCCCATGGCATCGGTTGATGGCGACATGCTTACCAGATGGTCCAGCAATTATCTTTCTGAAGAAGAATGGATCTATTTTGATCTTGGAGGCGAATGTGTTGTTAACAATGTGATCATCAGGTGGGAAAGGGCTCATGCCATAAAATACAAGATCATGGCTTCAAAAGATGCTGACACCTGGCAGGAAGTTTATAATGAAACTGCGGGAATCGGCGGGACGATGGAAGCGGCGTTTACCCCGGTTAAATGCCGTTATATAAAGATCCAGGGTCTTGCCAAGGCAAATGAAGATTGGGGCATATCAATATGGGAAGTTGAAATATACGGGCCCGGGAAGCAGAACCCGCATGCGACAAAAACCAAAGAGGCATGCCTTTCAAAGAGCGAAGACGCATCTGAACGCAAGGAAGCGGATGAGCTTCTCGATAAAATGGCCGCACCGATCCCTTCCATTAGCGAAAGACCATTTCAAAAGGGTGCGGTTTACACATCATGGATGGCAGATGAGCTGTCTATGCCGGTATCGGACATGACCCTTGCTTATCTTAAGGAGACAGGGTTCGATACTATATCAATAATGGTTCCTGCTTACCAGGAAAAGATCGATTCAAAGGTCATTTTTACCAATGATAAACCCAACGGAGATACCCCTACGGATGAAGCGCTCGAACATGCGGTTAAGTCTTGCCATAAGCTGGGCTTACGTGTTATGATAAAGCCACACGTAGATCCCCGTACCGATGAGGCCAGGATCAATATAATGCCCTCGGAAGAGTGGTTCGACAGTTATGAAAAGTTTATATTAAGATATGCACAATTCTCCCAGGAGAATAACGTAGAACTTTTCTCCGTCGGAACAGAGCTGGAAGCAACCAGTTTTGAGGGATGGTCTCACAGGTGGAATGATGTTATAGATAAGATCAAGGGGGTTTATACCGGGAAACTTACTTATTCTGCCAACTGGACAGAGTATGAAGAAGTTCCTTTCTGGGATAAGCTTGATCTTATAGGGCTCGATGCCTATTTCCCGCTGAGTGAGACGGACGAAGTGTCGCTTGAAGAACTTATAGCGACATGGGAAGGGATAGCAGATAAAATAGAAACGTGGCTGACAGAAAAAGGACTTACCGGTAAAGGTGTTATTCTGACGGAAATCGGTTATCCTTCAGCGAAGGGCGCAGCCCGGCAGCCATGGGTTGCTATTTCAAACATTGAGGATCAAAAGGCCCAGGCTGATTGTCTGGAGGCCACCTTCGCAGTTTTGAAGAAACGCCCCTGGTTTGAAGGGTATTATATATGGC
>JABMSC010000043.1 GCA_013204685.1 Candidatus Omnitrophota bacterium
GAAGAAGGCAGAAGCAAGGCTAAGAAAGCGCGTTCAAGACAAGTGAGTTATCCAGAGGAAGACGAACTTGAAGAGCAATTGTACGTACCAAGCTTTTCGGTAGCCGAAGACAAAGTTGAGGAGCAATCCCAAGTTGAGGAGCAATCCCAAACAGTAGATGCTTCAGCAGAGAAAGTGGACATCCTGCCTGCAAAGTCAGCTAAAGCAAAGAAGACGGGTAAGAAGGCTGCCGAGTCGAGAAAAGGTGGGAGCAAAACCAAGAAAGTAGGTTGAAGACCGGTAAGCTATCCAGATGAAGACGAACTTGAAAAGGAGTCCGAAGAAGCAAAGTCTGCCGTATAGGCGCATACCCGAGCGTAGCTGCGTGGCCTGCCGAGAACCAAAGGCAAAGAGAGATTTGGTCCGTTTGGTATGCAGTACTGGTACTGTAGAGATAGACCCCAAGGGCAAAAAGACAGGCAGGGGAGCTTATTTGTGCCCAGTACGTGAATGCTGGGAGACAGGGCTAAAACGTAACCGCTTGGAATACGCTTTGCGGACCAAGCTCACTATGGAAAACCGCCAGGCGCTGGTACAATACGGCAACAGCCTGCCATCAGGGAGAGAGAACCGGGGATGAGTGACGACAAGAAAGAACCGATTGTCAAACAAGACAAGGATGGCCAAGGGGCTGACTCCGGCTCACAGGAGTTGTCCCAGGTTGACCTGCCCCCGGCTCTGAGCGTAAAGCAATTGGCAGACCTCCTGGGCGTAAGTGCAGTCGAGGTTATCAAGCAGCTCATGAGAAACGGCGTCATGGCCAACATTAACCAGGCCATTGATTTTGACACCGCGGCAGTGATAGCGGCCAATTTTGGTTACAAAGCTAATAAGCAGGCAGTGCCTGTTCAAACAAAACCCTCTGCGACAGCAAAAGGTGGTAAACTCTCTCCTTGCCCACCAGTAATTACCATCATGGGCCATGTTGACCATGGTAAGACAAGCCTTCTCGACGCTATCCGCCAAAGCAACATAATTGCCTCCGAAGCAGGGGCTATTACGCAGCATATTGGAGCTTACCAAGCAGAGGTGGACGGGCGAAAAATCACTTTTCTGGACACACCAGGGCATGAGGCTTTTACCGCCATGAGGGCTCGAGGCGCGCGGGCCACTAATATCGCTGTACTCGTAGTAGCCGCCGATGATGGAGTGATGCCACAAACTGTAGAAGCTATAAATCATGCCCGAGCTGCCGACGTACCGATAGTAGTTGCAATAAACAAGTGTGACCTGGCCAGCGCTAACCCTGATAAAGTTAAAACAGGGCTCCAGAAGGAAGATCTTGCTCCGGAGGATCGGGGTGGCAACACTGTTATGGTCGAGGTGTCAGCCACTACCGGTGAAGGTGTTGACAGTCTTGTGGAGATGTTGATGCTTGAATCAGAAATGCTCGAACTTAAGGCAAACCCCAACTTGCGGGCACGCGGAGTAGTTATAGAAAGCCGAAAAACACCCGGACAGGGAGTAACTGTGACCTTGCTGGTACAGAACGGGACTTTAAAGAATGGCGATGTTGTAATGTGTAAAAATGATTACGGGAGGGTCAAGGCGATGCTCAATGACGTGGGAAGCAGAGTTGAAAATGTGCTGCCTGCTACGCCTGTTGAGGTCCTGGGTCTCCAGGGGGTTCCCGAGTCTGGTGAAGAATTCTACGTAGTCAAGGATGAGAAGAAGGCGAAAACCCTGATAGAGTTAAAACAGGGCCAGCGCAGAAAAGATAAAAGGGGAGGTAGCCGCGGTGTTACGCTTGAGGGGTTTCACGATCGTTTGCTTGAAGGCAGCATGAAAGAGCTGAAGATAATATTGAAAGCTGATGTGCAGGGCTCCATCGAGGCACTGCAGCAATCACTTGAGGAACTTTCTACTGATGAAGTGAAACTGGAGAGCGTGCATTCTGCGGTTGGGGATATAAATGAATCCGATATTATGCTGGCAGTTGTTTCGAATGCAATTATAATCGGGTTTCATGTAAAAGTAGATGTGAATGCCGAAGCGATACAAAAACGCGAAAGGATAGACGTACATCTTTATGATGTTATATATGAGGCGATCGCTGATGTCAAAGCCGGCATGGAAGGACTTCTGGAACCCGACGAGAATGAAGTTTTTCAGGGACGGGCTGAAGTTCGGGAGGTTTTTTCTGCTTCTAAAATAGGTAAAGCGGCCGGATGCATGGTTATAAAAGGTACTATTCACCGAAAGGATCGAGTCAGGATCAAAAGGGCCAAGGAAACAATTCATGAGGGAGAGATCAACGCCTTGAGAAGATTTAAGAACGATGCAAAAGACGTTAAAGAAGGATTTGAATGCGGGATAACGATAAAGAATTTCACTGATATACGCACGGGCGATATTATAGAGACATATATAATTGAAAAGATAGCCAGAAGATTGGAAAAATAAAATATTAGTTCTGTGCTCTGTGTGCTAAGTGTTTTTTAACCCCACGTTAAAAACCCCGAAGAAATTTTTAACGGGATACCCAGCGCGCGGAACCCAGCACCCAGCACGATATGAAAATGGAAATACCATGAATATAAAAAGAAAAAGAATTCTAAGCGGAATGCGTCCCACGGGAAACCTGCACCTGGGGCATCTTGTGGGGGCGCTGAATAACTGGACGGGCCTGCAGGATAAATACGATTGTTTTTTTATGGTAGCTGATTGGCACGCTCTTATGAGCGAATACGAAAAGCCTTCGAACATAAAAAAGAACAGTTTTGAGATAGTTAAGGATTGGATATCATGCGGTATAGATCCCAGGCGCAGCGTGATTTTCGTGCAAAGCATGATCCCTGAGCATCTGGAGCTTGCCATGGTCTTTGGGCTCTTGACTCCTTTGGGGTGGCTTGAGAGATGTCCGACATACAAGGAACAGCTTAGAGAGATCAAGGGGCGCACGCTGGCCACTTTCGGATTTTTAGGATATCCGGTTTTACAGGCAGCGGACATCGCTCTTTACAATGCAGCTGTAGTACCGGTTGGCAAGGATCAGTTGCATCACCTGGAACTGGCGAGGGAGATAATACGCAGGTTTCATGGTCTGTATAAAAAGAAAATTTTCGTCGAACCGGAACCAATGCTTGCCAAAGCTTCCAGGCTGGTTGGGCTGGACAACAGAAAAATGTCTAAAAGCTATGGTAACTTTATTTCTCTCGTGGATACGCCCGAAGTAGTTAAAAAGAAGGTTTTCAGTATGTATACCGACCCAAACCGGGTAAGTGCCGATGTGCCGGGCAACGTCGAAGGCAATCCGGTATTTATTTATCATGATCTTTTTAATCCGGATAAGGCGGAGGTCGATGATCTTAAGATCCGTTACAAGGCTGGAAAGGTCGGGGATGTTGAAGTAAAAGAGAAACTGACAAAAGCATTGAATGATTATCTTGATCCGATCAGGGAAAAGAGAGCAAGTTTATCTGACGCGGATGTCGAGGAGATAATAAAGGAAGGTTCAGGGAAAGCCAAAAAAGTTGCGCATGAGACAATGGGTAAGGTTAGAGAGTGTTTGCATCAAATAGTTAATTAAGCGGTAAGCGGCTTATTGCTTAACGCTTAACGCTAACAATTATGAGCTATAAAGTAAAATTAAATATTTTCCAGGGGCCGCTTGATCTTCTCTTATTTCTTATTAAAAGGGATAAGATAGACATCTATGATATTCCGATATCGAAGGTAACCGAACAGTATATGGAATATACGGATCTTCTAAAACTGCTGGATCTGGAGATCGCGGGTGAATTTCTTGTTATGGCTGCGACGCTTATGCACATAAAAAGCAAAATGCTCCTGCCGCCGGATGAAGAGGATTCGGAAGAAGCAGAAGAAGAGGATCCGCGTGAAGAGCTTGTCAGGCGCCTCTTGGAATACAAGAAGTTCAAGGATGCAGCTTCAAACCTGCAGCAGATGCATGATGATCATAAAGGAGTATTTTTAAGGAAAGGCGCAGGAGACAAAGAAAAGATAATATCCGGAGACGGCACAGAGTATTTTGAGGCCAGTCTTTTCGACCTGATAATAGCTTTTAAGAAGGTTCTTAAGGAAGTTCCGAAAGAGACTTTTCACAAGGTTGTAAGAAATAAGTTCACTGTCAGTGATAAGATACATGAAATATATCATTTACTGGCGAAACAGTCCAAGATCCAGTTCTTATCATTATTCACCAGCGCCAGGGATAAAGATGAAGTGATAGTGACTTTTTTGGCGATACTGGAACTTATGAAGATGCGAGAGATCTTCGTGGGACAGAAAGACTTTTTTGGAGAAATAGAGATAGTAAGGAATCCGGAATTGGTAAAGAATTCGTAGTTCATGGGTAAGCGCTGGGTTCTGAGTACTGAGCATTAAACCCGGCACCCGGCACGCAGCACCCAGCACACAGTACTCAGCACCAAAATTGAGAGCAAAGGATGGTATATGCAGAACGCGGATAGGACAAAGAACATAATAGAAGCACTTTTAATAGTATCAGAAAGCGGGCTTAGCATAGAGGAACTGAAGATAGCTGTTACTGATGTGGAAGCCGGTGATATCAAAGAAGGCATACGTCTTTTAAAGGAGGACTATTCTTCTTCGGAAAGAGCTTTCAATATAGCTGAAATTGCCGGAAAGTACCGTATTGTGACGAAAACTGAGTTTTTGCCGTGGATAAACAATCTTTATAAAAAGGCGGCAGACAGGCTGACGGGACCGTCTCTTGAGACCCTGGCGATAGTTGCCTACAAGCAGCCTGCGACCCGTGCGGAAGTCGAAAGTGTTCGTGGAGTAAATGTCGGCGGTACGATCAAAACACTTCTGGATAAAGACCTTATTTGCGTAAAAGGAAGGAAGGATGCGATCGGAAGACCGCTTGTCTATGGAACTACGAATAAGTTTCTGGAGATATTCGGCCTGAATTCGGTCAATGACCTGCCAGCGCTGAAAGATTTCAGCGAAGAAGACCTGGAATACGGGAAACCACAAGAGCAGTCTCTGGTGGAGCAGGTCGAGGAAAATATAGAAGTAGTAGAAGTTGGATCGGGGAGTGAAGAAAAAAAAGAACAGAACGATGACAGTATCCAGGAGTCAGGAGTAAGCATTCAGAATGAAGAGGGCTTGCCCACTACTCCGAACACCGAACTCCGAACTCCGGACTCAAATGAGGAGCAGAAAGAAAATGAAGCCCAAAAAACTTAGTGATATGCGAAAAGGAATAGATAGGATCGATGACAGGATAGTAAAGCTGATCAATGAGCGCGGAAAAATAAGCCATGCTATCGGGGAGTCCAAGAAACAAAAAGGGCAGCCGCTTTACAGCCCTGACAGGGAAAGCCTTGTTTACAGTAAGATCGCGAAAAGGAACTCCGGGCCCCTCAAAGAGGAGTCGCTAAAGTCGGTATACTCTGAGATAATGTCCGCATGTCTTTCTCTGGAGAAGTCTCTGGTGGTTGCTTATCTGGGCCCTGAACTCACATTCACCCACCAGGCGGCTATACGAAAGTTCGGATCCAGTATGGAATATATTTCGTGCGACAGTATTGCCAATGTGTTCCGCGAAGTTGAAAAAGGTAATGCGGATTATGGCGTTGTGCCTATAGAGAATTCCACCGAAGGTGCGGTAAATTACACGCTCGACATGTTCGCTAAATCTTCTCTTAAGATATGCTCAGAGACGTTTCTTCCGATACGTCATAGCGTGTTATCAAAGAGCAGCAATGTAAAATCGATAAAAAAGATATACTCGAAGGCCGAGGTGTTCGGGCAGTGCCGCAGCTGGATAGAGAAGAACCTGCCGGGTGCAAAACTGCATAGCGTGGCTTCCACTTCGAAAGCGGCACAAATAGTCGCAAAAGAATCCAAAGCGGCATGCATAGCCAGCGAGCTTGTGTCTAAGAAATATAAGCTGAAGGTTATCGCAAGAGCCATAGAGGATTCGGCGACCAATGTTACGCGGTTTCTTATTATAGGGGATCATATCAGTAAGCTTTCCGGAAAAGACAAAACTTCGATCATGTTCTCTGTAAAAGATAGACCCGGGGTGCTGCACGACATGCTGACGCCTTTCAAAAAGGCTGGCATTAATTTGACAAAAATAGAATCGAGGCCTTCAAAGAAAAAGGCATGGAAATACTACTTTTTTCTTGATATGGAGGGTCACTGCCAGGCTCCAAGGGTTGAAAAAACCCTTAAGGATCTTAAAAAGAAATGTCACTTTCTTAAGATCCTGGGGTCGTATCCGAGCGGACGATAATAATAGCGTTAAGTGATAAGCGATAAGCGTTAAGTACAAAGCGTACCAACTGCTTACCGCTTAACGCTTACCGCTTAATGCTAAAACAAGGTGCTAACAATGAAAAAGCTATGGAAACAAATACTTGACGAGATAGCCCCTTATGAGCCGGGTAAACCCATTGAAGAGGTGAAGAGGGAACTCGGCCTTGATAAGGTCATTAAACTTGCTTCAAATGAGAGTCCCTATGGACCCTCAGAGAAGGTTCTTGAGGCTATCATGGAGGCGGCTAAGAGCGCCAACAGATATCCGGATGGGGGATGCTTTTATCTCAGAAAGGCTTTGAGCAAAAAATTATCCATTTCGGGAGAAAAAATAGTTTTTGGGAACGGTTCTGATGAGCTTATAATACTGGCTTTAAGGGCTTTTGTGCACCCGGGCGAGGAAATTATAATTTCAGATCCGACATTTCTCGTTTACAAGATCGCCTCCCGGATAGTGGGAGCGGATGTTGTTACAGTGCCGGTAAAAGATTTTAAATATGATCTTGAGGCGATCGCTGAGAGGATCACACCCCAGACCAAGATGATCTTTATAGCTAACCCCGAAAACCCTACGGGGACTTATATTTCCGGGGATGAACTCAAGAGATTCATTGAAAAGGTCCCGAAGGATGTCGTTGTATTTATTGACGAAGCTTATTATGAGTTTGCTGTCGGAGGAGATTATCCGGAGACGATAGATCTTATTGAGCGAGAAGACAAAAATATCATAGTATCAAGAACTTTTTCAAAGGCATATGGTCTGGCCGGACTTCGGCTGGGATATATCATGGCAAGAAAAGATCTGGCAGAGGCAGTGAATAAAGTGCGTGAACCGTTCAATATAAATTCCGTCGCTCAGGCAGCCGCTATTACCGCACTTGATGACACTGAAAGTGTCAATAGTTCCATAAAACTCACCAAAGAGGAAAAAGAGAAGTTATACAAAGCGTTTGACAAGTTAGACATAAAATATATCCCCAGCCGGACGAACTTTATACTGATAGATACCAAACGTGACTCCAAAAAGGTTTTTGACTATATGTTACGTTCCGGGATCATCATAAGAGAGATGTCTGCATGGGCGCTTGAAGGATTTGTAAGGGTTAATATGGGGCTTCCGGAGGAGAATGAGGAATTTTTGAGGGTATTTACCGAAGCGCTGGAGAAAATCCCCATAAAGCGGTAAGTGGTAAGCGGTAAGCGGTAAAATTTACTTATCGCTTAACGCTGAAACGAGGAGAGAAAACACATGATCATTGTACTTAAGCCAAAAGCTACAAAACAGCAGATCGATCACCTGATGGAAAAAATCGAGAAGATGGGCCTTAAACCCTGGCTGTCGAAGGGTGTTGAAAGGTCCATAATCGGGGTGATCGGCGAAGAAGATAAACTGCGGACTTTACCTTTTGAGGGGATCCCGGGGGTTGAAAAAGTTCTTGAGATCCTGAAACCGTATAAGCTGGCATCACTTGACTATAAGCCCCAGCCCAGCCAGATAGATGTAGGCGGGGGTGTCATAATAGGCGGCAAGAAGATCATTACCATGGCCGGGCCGTGTTCGGTAGAAAACAAAGAGATGATCTTAAAGACCGCAGAGATCGTCAAAAAAGCAGGAGCTTCCGTATTGAGGGGAGGAGCTTTTAAGCCGAGAACTTCGCCGTATAGTTTCCAGGGGCTGGGAGAAGAAGGCCTTAAATATCTGGCCGAGGCCAGGGAAAAGACGGGCTTGTTGATCATCACAGAACTTATGGATACACGTAACCTTGAGCTTGTTATGAAATATACCGATATAATTCAGATAGGTGCAAGGAATATGCAGAATTTCGATCTTTTGAAAGAAGTTGGAAAAATACGAAAGCCGGTTTTTATAAAACGAGGTATGTCCAGCACGATAAAAGAGCTTTTAATGAGTGCTGAGTATGTGCTTGCCGGTGGGAATGAAAATGTCATATTGTGTGAAAGAGGCATTCGCACATTCGAAACATATACAAGGAATACGCTGGATCTTAATGCTGTTCCGTCACTGAAAAGCCTTACTCATCTTCCGGTTGTTGTGGATCCTTCCCACGGTACGGGGAGATGGGGTATGGTTGTGGATATGGCTTTAGCATCTGTAGCTGCCGGTGCGGATGGACTCATGATAGAGGTTCACCCATCACCGGAAGATGCTCTCTCTGACGGGGACCAATCACTTTTGCCTGAGAATTTTGAGGACCTTATGGCAAGAGCGAGTAAGGTTGCAAAGGCGGTAGGGAGGGAGATTTAAGGGTAATAGGTGTAAGGGGTAAGGAAAATTTACCCCGTACCCCTTAAACC
>JABMSC010000044.1 GCA_013204685.1 Candidatus Omnitrophota bacterium
AGCGGGTGTAGCTCAGTTGGTAGAGCATCACGTTGCCAACGTGATTGTCGTCGGTTCGAGCCCGATCACCCGCTCCATCCTCCTACGCCAAACTATTTAGGTATTATTTGGCTACGGAGGATTTAGAGGAGTTGGAAGCCATTTATTCTTCTTATTTGCAAGATTCATTCTTCTTGTAAAGCCACAAAGTGGATCCTTTTTGAAAAGTCAAAAAATAATATCATAATTAGAAAGGGAACTATGAATATTTCGGAGATTTTAAATAAAGGTGCGGTATCTGTAAACTTAACGGCAGCCAGTAAAGACGACATGCTGTCAGAATTGGTGGATCTTCTGGTGTCTTCCAAAAGCGTCAGGAAAGCAGACAAACCAGAGATATTAAAGCGTTTGAAGGAAAGAGAAGTACTGGGCTCCACCGGTATAGGCAAAGGTGTTGCTATTCCGCATGCCAAGTGTTCGAAAGTAAAGAAAATGACGGCGGCTTTCGGCGTATCGAAAAAAGGTGTGGACTTTAAATCGCTCGACGGACAGTCTACATTTATATTTTTTACGCTAATAGCTCCCGGCGAAACCCCCGGGCCTCACCTTAAAGCGTTGGCGAAGATCTCCCGTTTATTGGATGACAGATTCATACGGGAGAGATTACGTTCCGCGAAGAGTGACAATGATATCTTAAGCATAATCAGATCAGAGGAAAAAAAGAGCGGCTCATAGATGATCCGAAGGGGCATGTCTTGAGGACAAGTATATAATTATAATATTAAGCTATGAGCTAAATCAGGTGATAGAAGAATGAGAAGACTTAAGTGGTTATATCCCGGGATGCTGATAAAACGATGGATCTTTCTGTCGGTTTTCGGTATTATCATGATCTCCATGGGATTTGCCATAGTGATCTCAGAACCCAACCCGGAGAATAAATCCATAGCGGGACTCATTATAATCATCGGCATTCTATGCGTCATAATAGCTGTAAAACGCATAGTGAAATCGCTCATGACGGGCTTATTGCCGGGAACGGAGCAGGAGAGTGCTAAGAACAGACTCGTTGAGAAGATCTATGAAAAACGCATCCTGGAAAAGGGCCCGAAAATAGTTGTTGTAGGGGGAGGGACAGGCCTCTCGACGCTTTTAATGGGCCTAAAGCAGAAAACCAGTAACATCACCGCCATTGTTACAGTGGCTGATGATGGAGGATCTTCCGGGCGTCTTCGCGAAGAGTTTGATGTCCTGCCCCCGGGAGACATACGGAACTGTCTTGTTGCTTTGTCTGATTCGGAGGATCTCTTAAGTGCGCTCTTTCAGTTTCGTTTTACTAGCGGGAAAGAACTTCAGGGGCACAATTTTGGAAATCTTTTCATAACGGCTCTATCGAAAGTTACGGGAGATTTTACCAGAGCCATTAAAGAATCAAGCAAGGTTCTTGCAATAAGAGGAAACGTGTTTCCTGCTACGCTTCAGAAAGTTAAGCTCGTTGCTAGAAGAGAAAATGGAGCCGAGACCACGGGTGAAAGCAATATACGGGACGAGAGGGAAAGCCCGATAAAAGAACTTTTTCTTGTACCCGGGGATTGCAAAGCTACAAAAGAATCGGTAGAAGCTGTGCAGCATGCCGATGCGATTATCCTTGGTCCTGGAAGTTTATATACAAGTGTAATGCCCAACCTTCTCATAAATGGCATTAAAGAAGCAATTGTGAAGGCTAAGGTTCCGAAGATATACATATGCAACATTATGACCGAAGCGGGTGAAACGGATGATTATTCTGTCAGTGATCACGTCAGGGCCATCCTGAAGCATACAGAGCCTGATGTCGTGGATCATTGTATAACTAACACTTCGCGTATTCCTAAGTCTTTTTATGAGAAATATAAAAGTGAGGAGAAGTTCCCTGTTCAGTTAACAGAAAAGGACGAAAGATGGTTCGAACAGGAAAAAATAAAACTTATAAAAGCGCACATTGCCGGCATAAAAGAGTTTGTACGACATGATTCACTTAAATTAAGCGATGTGATAATGAATATTTTGAGCGAAACGAAAAAGAAGTGAGGGTCCTCCAGTGAAAAAGGCGCACTTTGCAATGGCGTTCCATTGTTATCAGCCCGTTTTCAATTTCAGAAGTGAATTTGAAAACGCATACGCGAAGGCGTACCTGCCCCTTGTGAAGACGCTAAAGAAATTCCCCGGGGTAAAAGCTACTTTTCATTTTTCGGGGAATCTATTGGAATGGTTTGAGAGAAACCATCCGGAATATATAGAAATATTGAAGGTCCTCGTTCGGCGTGGTCAGATAGAACTCCTGGGAGGCGGATATTTTGAGCCGGTTATGGCGCTTATTCCTGAGAGGGACAAAGAAAGTCAGCTCAGGATGAACAAGGAAATCATTCAGAGGATTTTTGGAGTAAAACCGAGGGGCGCGTGGCTGACTGAAAGGGTGTGGGAACCGTCTCTGGCAGACACTCTTAGTTCAGCGGATGTCGAGTATACTATTGTGGACGATCATCACATCCTGCAAAAAGGAAGCGCCGAAGAAAAGATCTTTGGGCCCTGCCGTACAAAAGGGTCGGGCGGGTCACTGATTTTATTCCCGGCACTAACACACTTGAGATATTCGATGCCGTTTCGCTCCGCGAGTGCAACATTGGATTACATGAAGAGTATTACCGATAAGAGAGGCAAAGAAGAAACTTGTTTCTTCTTTGCCGATGACGGGGAGAAGTTCGGCGCATGGCCTTATACTTATCAGCTGGTTCACAGAAAAGGATGGCTGAGGAGTTTCTTGTCGCTTCTTGAAGAAAACTCCGACTGGCTCGAAACTCGCACATATTCAGATGTAGTGGATAATGTGCCGGCGGAAGATGTTAGTGAAGTGCCGGAGTCCAGCTATCAAGAGATGATGAAGTGGAGCGGTGGAAATTTCAGGAACTTTTTGAAGAAATACGCCGAATCCGACCGCATGCACAAACGCATGCTTTCTGTAAGTGAGGATATTGAAGTGTCGAGATGCTCGGGCGATGATCCGGAGATCAAGAAGGCCCAAAAGGAATTGTTTAAAGCACAAACGGGATGTGCATACTGGCATGGAACGTTCGGGGGGCTTTACCTTCCTCATCTGAGGGCGGGGGTGTACAAACATCTTATCAAGGCCCAGAATATCATCGATGCGGTCAGGATACCCGACGGGAAATATCTGCGTATTGAAGAACGGGATTTTGGAAGAAGAAAGAGAGAAGTTGTTCTCAGTAACAGTCTCGTGAATATTTTTACCAGTCCCGGAAAAGCGGGAGGAGTAACAGAGATCGATTATAAACCCCTGGGGGTTAACCTGGTAAATACAATGTCGAGGGTGAAAGAAGATTATCACAGAAAATTAAAAAGAACATATTCAACGAAGATGAAGGAAGCAAAGAAAGCCGCGGTGCGCGGGGATTTAATTGATATCCATGATATTCTGGGAGTGAAAGAGAAGGGATTGAAGAAGAGGCTTCTTTACGATGATTATGAAAGACATTCTTTCCTTACACGCATATACACAGAAAAATGTTCCCTGCCGGAGCTAGTAAAGGTGAGGGCCTCTTATGACAGTTTCATGAAGGGAGCGTATACTTCCGCAGCCGCGACCGACGGAGAATTTGCCACAGAGACCTTGTCACGCCGTGATAAGATATTTACCGGCAAGGGCAGATCTTTTGATATTGAGGTGGTTAAGAACATAACTTTAGGGACCGGTCCAGGGGTTATGTTTGCGCACAAGATATTGAATCATTCTCCCGGGAAAGCAACATTAAAATATGCTGTAGAATTCAATTTTTTAATATGGGATAAAGAGATTATCACAAAACCCAGGCTGACAAGGGCTGACAGGTTTTCCTTGAAAGACAGGTATTCCGGAATAAGTCTGGATTTTTTTCTTGATGGAAGGCATGCGGTGTACAGGTA
>JABMSC010000045.1 GCA_013204685.1 Candidatus Omnitrophota bacterium
ATCAATGTTGCTGCGGACCTCCTTGAAAGAATAACGGGTGTTACTGTTTTTCCGAACGATATTTATTATTTTACGGAGATCCCCGTAAAGGTGAGCTCTTCCGACGTGAGCACGGTAATCATAGTGGCTGCAGTCCTTACACTGGCAGCCGGCATATATCCGGCATGGAAAGCGTCAAGACTTGATCCGGTGGAGGCAATTCGGTACGAGTAGGAGTGAGGATCCAGTATGTTAAAAGCAACTAATTTAGACAAAACATTCAGACAGGGCACCGAAGACATCCATGCCGTAAAAGACGTGAATTTCCGGCTTGAGAGAGGTGAGCGCGTTTATATACACGGGCCTTCCGGAGCGGGTAAATCCAGTTTTATGCACGTTTTGGGTGGATTAAGTTCTCCTACGAAAGGCAAGATCGAGTTCGAGGGGAAGGATCTCTACCGCCTGGGGGACAGGCAGAGAAGTAAGGTAAGAAATAAATTCTTTGGTTTTATTTTTCAGTTCTACCATCTCCTTTCGGAGCTTAACATATTGGAAAACGTAATGCTGCCGGCTATGATAAGGGGAGGCGAGAAGGCCGGGAAAATAAGAAAAAGAGCCGAAGGATTATTAGAAACGGTTGGTATGTCCGAGAGGCTTCGTCACCGGCCGAACCAGCTCTCCGGCGGTGAAGCCCAGCGGACCGCGATAGCCCGGGCGCTTATCAATTCACCCTATGCTCTTTTTTGTGATGAGCCGACCGGGAATCTTGATTCCGAAATGAGCGAAGAGATATACAAACTTCTTCACAGGATAAGTGAGGATAACAAAATGAGCATAGTTCTTGTATCACATCAGGATGTGGATGGAGGATTTTTTGATTCTGAGTATGTGATGAGGGATGGGGTTTTAGAGAGAACACTAGAAAGGCACACTGCAAGATAAGCAGTTAACGAAAGGATAATATATGTCCCTGAAGATATTTATAGATGGAAAATTTGTCGACAAAGAAGATGCCAAGGTGTCTGTTTTTGATCATGGCGTGTTATATGGCGACGGGGTTTTTGAAGGGATAAGATCATATAACCGTCATGTTTTCAAGCTTGATGAGCATATTGACCGCTTGTATGAAAGCGCCGAGGCCATAAGGCTGAATATCCCGGTCAGTAAAAAGGAGTTTATAAGTGACATACTTGAAACTCTAAAGTTAAATGATCTGGACGATGCGTATATCCGCGCAGTTGTAACGAGGGGCGTGGGGGACCTGGGACTTGACCCCCGGAAATGCGCGAAGCCGACGATCTTTATCATTGCTGACAAAATAGCCCTTTACCCGGAGGAGTTATATGAGGATGGTTTGCCGATCATTATATCAAAAACAAGAAGAAACCATCCGACAACATTGGACCCGCGGATAAAGTCGCTGAATTACTTGAACAATATACTCGCTAAGATCGATGCGATAGATGCCGGAGTAGTGGAAGCGCTTATGCTTACGCTCGAAGGATATGTGGTTGAGTGTACCGGCGACAACATTTTCATAATAAAGGACGGAAAGATGTACACACCTCCTTCAGATATAGGCGCGCTTGAAGGCGTAACCAGGAATGTCATTATTGAACTTGCCAGGGAGCGCAATATTGAGACTGATCTCAAAGTTATGATGTCGAAGGAGCTTTTCGAGGCTGACGAGTGTTTCCTGACAGGTACGGCGGCTGAGATCATACCGGTTGTGAAAATAGATGACAAGGTGATAGGTACGGGGAAGCCGGGTAAGATCACGCAGGAGATCAGAAAAGATTTCAAAAAGCTTACGGAGACCGGAGGGACGAAGTATTGAACGTACAAAAAAGGAATAATATGAAATGCGACAATTGCGGAAAAAATGAAGCAACTGTTCATCTGACAGAAGTTATAAACGACAATATCACGAAACTGCATTTGTGTGAAACCTGTGCGAGGACAAAAAGCGAGGAAATGCAATCTCATTTTGGACTGACGGACCTACTCTCAGGACTGATGGATTTTGAACCGGGCATGACCGGAGAAGCAAAGCATGATCTTATGACGAAGTGTCCCGGCTGCGGTATGACTTATTTTGATTTCCAGCATTCAGGCAGGCTCGGATGCGGCGCGTGTTACGAGGTGTTTTCGAAAAATTTAAATGAACTTTTAAGAAAAATACACGGGTCGGACAAACACGTGGGTAAAATGCCATTTAAAGGGAAAGATGTATTGAAGAAGCAGGAGGACCTGCAGCGCCTTAAGGGTGAACTCAGGGATCTTGTGCGCGCTGAAGAGTTCGAAAAAGCGTCTGTTTTGCGTGATAGAATAAAGGATATGGAGGGGAAGCTGGGAGGAGCTTAGGGTAACTCTTGTGCCGGGTGCTGTGTATAAAACCCAGCACTAAATAAACAGTGTGAGCATAGAGGAGACAAATGATACTGAACGATTTTATTAAAAAAGAAACTGAATGGTTAAAAGGAGAAGGCCCGTATTCTAATATCGCGATCTCAACACGTGTTAGAGTGGCACGGAACATTAAGGGGCATCTCTATTATGATCGCGCCGACAGTAAGCAGAGAGAAGATACGCTGGGTGCCGTCACGGCGAATATGAAGAGAAATAAATTTCTTCAAGGGGCGCTTTTTCTGAGGATAAAGGATCTTTCGGATCTTGACAGGGTTTTTCTTGTCGAGAGGCATCTTATGAGCCGGGAACATACGCAGGATGTTGCGCATAAGGGTCTCGTGATAGATGAAAAAGAAATAATAAGCGCCATGTTGAACGAAGAGGACCACATACGTTTTCAGGTACTTCAGTCCGGGTTTAATATAGTGGAGGCGTGGCGAATAGTTGATGAGATAGATACAGACCTGGGGCAGCATCTTCCCTTTGACTTTTCGAATGAATATGGATATCTGACCAGCTGCCCGACAAATACCGGAACCGGTCTAAGAGCATCGGTTATGCTGCATCTTTCGGGACTGGTGATAAGCGGGCAGATAGAGAATGTGTTTGACGCGATCTCTAAACTGGGTCTTACCATGCGGGGGTTTTACGGGGAAGGCACCGAAGCCCTGGGTGACTTTTTCCAGATATCCAACCAGGTGGCTCTGGGGCATTCTGAAATGGATATACTGGATAACCTGGAGAGGATAATACATAAGATCATTTCAAGAGAAGAGAAGACAAGAGAAAATTTAATAAAAAAACATAAACAGGAGACCAGTGACAGGATAAAGAGGTCTTACGAAACGCTTAAGAGCGCAAGTATAATCACTTCTGCGGAGACGATAAAATTACTGTCCGCTGTCCGGTTCGGGGCCGATCTTGGGATAATAAAGGATATAGATACCGCAACTATAAATGAAGTTCTGCTTCTTACGCAGCCGGCTCATTTGCAGAAGATAACGGGCGAAACGATAGCGCCGCATGAAAGGGATATGAAGAGAGCGGATTTGATCCATGAGAGGCTGGGGAAAAAGTGAATTGACCCTTTGCCCCGTTATAAATTTCTTTGAAATTCTTAACGGGGCTTGCCCCTGACACATATTTTATGATTTTTTAAAACATAGGGAGGAACAGAATATGCCAGCGTTTAATAGATTTACAGAAAGAGCAAGAAAGGTGATCCTTCTGGCTAAGGAAGAAGCCAAACAGTTCAATCATGATTATATCGGAACCGAGCATGTCTTGATGGGTTTGGTAAAGGAAGGGGAGGGCGTGGCATCAGCTGTTCTGACAAGCCTGGGCCTCGATTCAGAAACCATCCGCATGGAGGTCGAAAAACTCGTCCAGCCCGGACCGGACAAGATCATCACCAGCGACATACCCTTTACACCACGGGCCAAAAAAGTCATTGAACTTGCCATGGATGAGGCCCGCAATCTCGGTCATAACTATATTGGAACTGAGCATCTTTTGTTGGGCCTCATACGTGAAGGTGACGGAGTGGCCTCGCAGGTACTTTTGAACCTGGGTCTGGACCTCAAGATCGTGCGGGATGAAGTGCTGAATCTATTGGGTTCGAGTGTGCCCGGATACACCGATATGGGGCCTGTGGGGACCAAGCGCAAGAAAAAGAGCAAGACTCCCGCGCTGGATTCTTTCGGAAGGGACCTTACAGGATTGGCAAAAGAAAATAAGCTTGATCCTGTCATAGGAAGACAGAACGAAATAGAGCGTGTATTGCAGACGCTTTCAAGGCGGACAAAGAATAACCCTGTTCTTCTGGGCGAGGCCGGTGTCGGTAAGACCGCAATAGTAGAAGGC
>JABMSC010000046.1 GCA_013204685.1 Candidatus Omnitrophota bacterium
CGCGCCTCAGCCAGCTGAACATCATTAATGCGTTCAATAAGCACTTCGGCAATTTTTCCCTTATGCTTGCGTGCAAGCGCAATAGCCTCATCATCCTCTTTTCTCAAATAACGCTCTTCCGCCTGTTGTATTACTTTTATGTCTTCAGCTAAAGACGTAATGCCTTCGGGTAAGTTTACCGAAGACCTCCCTATTACTTCGATAGCGCTCTCATATTTTCTTAAAGCATCCTGAAAATCCTGTTT
The DNA here is from genome assembly GCA_013204685.1 of Candidatus Omnitrophota bacterium. Classification (GTDB taxonomy): domain Bacteria; phylum Omnitrophota; class Gorgyraeia; order Tantalellales; family Tantalellaceae; genus JABMSC01. Next base: position 246 of record JABMSC010000046.1, read on the forward strand.
CTTGTAGGACTCATCGCCCTCCTTAAAAAGTAAAAGCGCTTCATTAAGAAGCGCAATCTCCTCTGAAGTCCCCCGGGGCGTATCGCCGGTTAAAACCGCAAGGGCAAATGAGATCTCGGTGCGTGCTGCCGGGAGATCATCCCGTTCAATAAACTGTTTACACCTGGCGAGGCGTTCACCGGGTGAATAAAACTTCCTCAATTCCTCAGTCATCTGCCGGATATGTTTTTCCAGGGGATGCCGTCGACCTTTCCCCTGTTTTTTCTTCTTCTTTTTTTTAGAATGCTTGCCGCTGCCACCGGAGGGAGCAGTGACTTTAGGTTTCGGAAGCTCATCAAGAAGGGCCTCTAGATACCCTATAAGCTTAACGGGGCTCTGCTTGGGGGGGTGTATTTTCTTCAAAAAGTAAAGTACGTTATATTTAATCTGAATGCTGTGGGGAAAAGGGTCCGCTTCCAGAATCAGTTCAAGCACCTTCTTTAGTGCCGTTTTTTGCTCTTCGGGGAACCACACATATTCAGTGTAAATCAGTAGGGCCCTTCCATCAGCATCTTCAGTGTAAAGACAATTCATTAGAAACTGTATATACTCTTCCAGAGTCCCATCATCTTTATGGAAAGATATTTCTTTACCCTGAGCTATGGCCTCATTGATGTATACTCTTGCTTTCGCAAACCATACAACCGCCTCCCACGGCCTGGAGTCCTCATTTTCACATCTTTTTAACAATTCGTCAGCTCTTCTAACCGCAGCTTCATGCCCTTCCGTAATAATATACAGCCCGGGCGTTTCAGTTACTTCACCAAGTGAGACCTCAACATCTTCTCCGCTGGGCCTCTCCGCCAGGTCAATAGCCTTCTTTGCCATCATCTTTGCCGTCTCCGGGTCTCCGGAATATCTGTACAGAAAAGCAAGCCTCTTATAAAGACGTACCGCAGTTACACAATATCTTTGCAATTTACCGAACTCTTTGATCTTCTCAAGTTCTTCCCTGGCCGCCTCAATATCGCCTCCTTCGCAATAAAGCCAGGAGGCCATGATATGTGTCTCCGTAATATCCTCGGGAGCGTGCCTGGACGCCTCTTCCAGATGTTCCACAACCATCGTCATCAGGTCCGCATCAGAGAACAAATACTTCCCCCACAGAAGAATCTCACTCATAAATATGTTCGCTGCATAAATTATATCCTTTTCTCCCCCCGCGCTCACCTTCAAAAGAAGCTCCACATACTCACGTGCCTTTTCGAGCTCAACTTGCCCGAGATACAAGTTCGCTATCCTCCTTAAGGTGATCGCAACATCATATTTGTTGAGCTGATATGGACCCTCAGCCTTATGAGGCAACTTTTCCCACGTACTCGCAGGACCGCAAAGCTTGAGACCTTCAAACGAAACCCTTAAAGCCTCTTTTTTCATATCCAGACCGATATAAGCATGTCCCAGCATCATTAACATCTGACTTTTCGCGCGAACGTCACGGGCTTCTCCATGCCGTGTGCCTTTCTTCATGCGCCTCAAAACTTTGTTTGCCAGGTCAACAACTTCTTCATCTTTACCAAGCCTGTACTTCAGCGCAGCGGCACTGCTTAACATAAAATAAGTAACCACTCTTTTTTCATAAAAGTCCGCTATCGCCGGGTCTTTTATCATATCCAGGTACATATCGATAATTATTTCGTAGGCAACGTAAGCACGATCCTCTAGTAGTTCTGAAATTGTTCTTTGCAGATAATTCTCGCAGTCAACTACCACCTCCCCGACATAGGCCTCCTTACGTTTTTTGCCCGAAGCGAGAACCTCTCTGACGCGGCGCATTCTCTTGTAAGCCTCTGCAATATCGTAAATGTGCCCGAATTTCTTCATAAAATCTGCCCAAAGCTTAGTATCAACATCCTTATCACTTCTATCTTTGAAGTGGGCCATATCAAACGTGTTCGTTACTTCACTAATAATTTCGTACATCTTCTCTTGAATGTCCGTGCTTTCAAATAGTTCGTACCACCTGGAGAGATCTATCTCCTCTACCCCTGAAAGCCTTTCAGCCACACCTTCAACGAATATATCCTGAAGCTTCCCGTTAACAGTATCGTCGGAGTCTATGCCGAGGGTGTGAACTAACACATTACTCATGAACCATAAAAAGTGCATTTTTCTTCTTGCTTCACTAAACTCGCCAGCATGAAGGTGGCGGTAGAGCGCTAAAGCAGTCCTGGCATTAAGGGTCTTGCCCCACCCGGACTCGTCTCCCTGTGAGACCTTGGAACTCTCATCACCCAGAAAGAATTTTATTAGCTCCTCCGGTGAAGTGGCCACAGCAAAAGATTGCTCTCCCGAAGCAAGCTCCTCATTGGAAAACGGACCCAATTGTTCGCACACTAAGGTTAGTCCCGTATCCTCCATGGGAAAATTCATTTTGTCAAGCCCCACCTCCGGACGGTCCAACAAATAAAAACATAGTAAATACGTAGAATCAGTTTCTCTATGCTCATACGGAAGCCACACGGTATCATAACTTAATTTAAGCTGAAGCTCTCTCTCGCAATCCCGGCCATATCTATACCTGGCCAGGTCAACCGCGCCAGAGGTATCCTGCTGATTTATAGCTTCCTTGAACTTCTCAAACCTGCCGGCTAAATATCTGTCTCCGGGGACCAGATCGCGTTTTTTGAGGTAATACTGTTCATAAAGAAATTTACCGATGGATAGAGTTAAATATATGGAGGGGGTATGTTCCCTGAAGGTCTTTTTTAGTTCCGCGCCTGGTGCGAGATCATATTCCTTGCGTGACTCATCCCACTCGACCGTAACCAATGGGTCTGACCTGAGCGTAGGAACAAGCGTTGCTGCATCACCAGCGTCCGCCCAAAGTTCGGCACTGCCAAAAAGGTCTGTGCCTAAAAAGAGACACAGAACCAATATGGCTATCACCTTAAGCGCATAGCTTTGAGCAAATTGGTTTATCATATATAGTATGTTAGGTAATTAAAATAATAGTTTTAATGACTATAATTTCCTACTATTGTAACATGCGCTCAATGTTAAGTCAATTAAATTGAAGATTTTGCTCAGGCTGCGCCATTTATGGGTATATACCCATTATGTAGGCAAAAAATTACACCAAAGACATAATATGCCTTATTTTCTGTCTGTAGCCGCTTTAAGCTTTTAAGGAAGTGTGGACCGGTTTGTGAAAATAGAACCAAAGAACAGTGTAAGAAAACGTGTCCCCTTCATCATTCAGCAAAATACAGGCTCTTGAATTTCTCAAGGGAAGCCCGCATTTTATTAACAAAAGAAACGTCCGTGGTCTGTTTTGCCATCATGGCATAATACAGCATCTCGTGAAGTGCCCGGAGCTTATCGGTATAATCCTTGTGGGCGTTTATATCCAGCCGGGCGCCTATCCTGACCCTTTGCGCAAGAAAATAATATGTAACGGTTTCACTGATCTTGTCCGCGTGGTGTTCTTTGTTCTCGACCCACCTTACGATCTGATTATAATCCTTCTCCTTCTCTCCGGATAATTCCAGTATCGCGTTCATGGACTTCTCTATGGTTTGCAGGTCTTCATCTATCATTTTAAAACGCATCTCATCGTCATATATACCGCAGGGTATCTGACAATGTGAAAATGCCTCGCCCGTGCACCCCAGCAAAACAAACAAAGAGACAAAAACACAAAGTATCTTTCGCATATTTCCTCCTGAAGTTATTGTGATTACGGACCAACGAATAGATTATACACCTATTCATACAGGTTTAAAGGATAAAGTGTTGAAAGGCAGGCGGTCGCAGATAGGGTGTCCCCAAACGGGACGTCCCCATTAGGTTCACTTACGCGGCGACATAAGCGGCCAGGGTTGCCTGGTAGCGTTCGTATTTAAGCTGGATATAGTCTATGTGTTTTATCGGGTCGAGCCAGATCAGCCAACCGCTGCTCCCGCCTCTCTCCTTTGCCCTGGCGGCTTTTTTAAGGCCCTGGGCAAACGAATAGACCCCCTTGTTCCCTTCTTCACCAAAAAGGACCATTGGAACTTTGTATTTTTTGAGGGGGTTTTGGCTCGCGGGATCACTTTTTTCGAATAGTTCCGGATCCTTGATCGATCCCCGGAATATTGCCAGGACATCCTTTATGCCGTGCTCCGCTCTCAATGTTTCCATAAGGGCGGTTATTTCATCGGCTTCATTGGGGTTCTTCCCTTTCATTGAATTCTTGTGAGCAATATCGGCTGTTGTTTTGACGATTATTGCAACATTTGGATCCGCGTCTTTTATCATGCTTTCAAGAATTATCGCATTCCTTCTGTCACGCGCATATATAACAACCTTTCCCCCGGTAAGCACATTCCGCCGGAGGGCTAATCTCCTGAAAGTGTCCTGCAGGTCTATAACTCCCGCCTCCTTTAGAATATCATCCGCATAAAGAACTATACTTTGGCCTCTTTCTTCAGAAAGAGCTGTCTGCTCTTCCGCTTCCTTGATAGCTTCGATATACTCATCACCTGATGCGCCAAAAAGCCCGGCTATAACATGCTCGAATTCTTCTTTTCGCCTCTCGAGATCGTTCTCCGCCGCGGCATTATCGTCGCTTGCCCCGTTAGAAATTCCTTCGGAATTTGTAACGGGGTTCGTCGTTCGTCGTTCGTCGTTCGTTGCCTGCCCCGTTAGAGATTTCGAAGAAAGCTTTAACGGGGACGTGGGGTCGTTCTCGCCCGTTCCCTGTTTCATGGAAGTACCGGGGGATTTTTCATCGTCCGCCGGAACAGCGAATACTGTTCCTGAGGCGGGTTCATGTGTAGCCCGGAAAGCTGTAAAAATATCCAGAAACTTCGGGGGGTTAACAATATCGAGTTCATCGTATTGGCGCACTTCATGTTTAATTTCTTCAAATTCGTCGCATAGGGCTATCGATTCTACGGTAGCTCTTATTCTTGCCTCCACATCCATATTCTTCCACGCATCTGTCGCTTCGTTTTCGTAGAACCCGTCGTTATGTGCAATAAACAATATTCCGCCGGGTTTTAATACCTTTGCTACCTCAGAAAAAAGTAATCCGGGATCTCTAAGATAAGCCATCCCGCTGGTCATAATCACAGCATCGAAACGCCCTTTCCATTCAGGAGGCAAATTGGCGCTTTTATCCAAATCCTGAATCAGGAAACCGGTGAGTTTGGGATTGGCCGCTAATTCCTCCCTTTTCTGGCCTATCCCGACGATCTCCTCTGCTTGTACCGAAGACGGGACATAGGTATTAAAACCACTCATTAAATCCAATATTCTGCCTCCTTCGGGTAATAAACCGGCTAACATTTCTTCTATAAGATTTCCGGCATCCCCACTAATGTATGGTTTTATTCGCATATCTCTTGTGAATCTTGATTCACCGGATATATTTTCTGCCGGTCTTTCCGGTGCGGATTTGGAGGTGGGGGCGAGTCCCCCCGTACCCTGTTTCAGGGTGGTGCCGTCTTCGTTGTTCGTTGTTCGTTGTTCGTTGTTCGTTATCGTGGAGGTGCCAAGATCGTTAGAAATTCCTTTGGAATTTGTAATGGTGCCTGTGTCGGGCTCCCCCGTTCCGGTACTCTCGCCGTCGGCCGCTGCACTTCGCTTCCTGATATCATCCATTAATCCGCTGCCTACATCTTCCGGCAGGACATTGCGTCTCACCAATTCCCTGATCATGTCGATAGGCGTCGCGTTGCTGCCCTTGCCGCGCCCTGTTCCTAATTCAACATTAGGCCTCAGTCTATAGCCATGGAAGTCCGATGCGTTTGTCACAAAAAGTCCAAGTTTTCTTGCTAGTCTCTTTAAGTAGCGCACATCTTTTGCCGAATGCTCTTCTCTGTGCGCCTCTATTCCATCCAGACCGGCCCTTTTACATTCTGTTAACCACTCTTCAAATTTTTCCTCGCCCATTACGTTAATTAACTCGGCCGCATGAGGCAAAACGGCTAAACCATCGTGTTTTTTAATTTCCCTGATCACATCGGTAAATCCCGGCGCGTTCCGGGAATCATCCGGCCGATGAACAAAATATCCCTTTTTGTAGCTTTTCGCTTTCGTATTTAAATCGGCTGCAGTGGATATTTCCGGGGCCTCTATATTATCTAAAACGTATTCAAGTATGGATCCCCAGATGTTTAATCGTGGAGGAAGCCTGTCGACAAAACTGTCGTCCTTCAGCATCTCTTCCCAATGCTCATCGTCTTCACTTAACTCACTAAAATCAAAATCTCCATTTTGTCTATCGTCTCCCCTGCATAGAAATTCAAACAGTTCCCTGTAAGTCAAATGCTTACCGTATGCTTCTTTTAGTTTCCGGAACATATAAAGCGTCAAACGCCTGCCCGCTCTTTGAAGGGGCCTTAGGACAGACCCTTTGAATTTCTCTAATCTACCGCAATAGGATGCGTCGTCTTCCTGCGCTTTCCTGGGAAAGAGAGCCGTAATCTCCTGTGTACTAATAGTGCCGTCCGGCGAAACGATAAGCCAGAACAGCTCTGAGCCGGCCAAAACATGAACACCTTTTTTTCGTGCAAATTCGAAAAATGAGGGGGTGTAGACGCCTGTTTCATTGTGATCTGTTATCGATAATGCTCCAATGCCTAATGAGGCGCATTTTTCCACTAACTCTTCGGGCGTTAAAGCTCCGTCAGAAAATGTGGAATGGGTATGAAAATCGGCTACTGCAATAGGCGTCTTACTTCTTGTTTCCGTCGTCCCGGTATTATCGTCGTTCGTTGACGTGGGGTCGCTTTCTCCCGCCCCCTGCTTTATGGCGGTGTCGGGGGAAGGTTCATCCGCCGCCCCGGCGTTATCGTTGTTCGTTGTTCGTCGTTCGTCGTTCGTTGCCTGCCCCGTTAGAGATTTCGAAGAAAGCTTTAACGGGGGCGTGGGGTCGTTCTCTCCCGTTTTTAAGCGATATTCTATTATATGCCTCATGCTATCCACAAGCGCAACTACATCGGGGTGACGGCCTGCTTCGCTTGCCTCGCAAATATCGGCTACCGCGCTGTTAAACTTCTCCAAGGTTAAGGCAGGGCTATCGACATCCATTTCTAAAAGCAGCGACTTGGCATCTTTAACCATTCTCTCTATGCGCTCTTCTTCCCGGTCTCTTTCCAGTTCTTTCTTTTGCTTTTGGGCATGAATGGCTTCACTTTTTTCTCTCCTATGCTCTTCTTGCTGCTTCGCTTTCCTCTTGTGGCGTCGCGCATGGCGGGTATTTGCTATCATTTTAGCTATACGTTTGAAGTCATTAAATAAATAAGCGATAAGCGCGGGTATAGCAATACCGCCAAAAATGTAAAGGGCTATCTGCACATCTTTCACAACATGAAAAACTATAACCCCAGCAGTTGCTATAGCCATGACAAATATAAATGAGTTTAAGATAGAGCCTACTATTTTCCTTCGGGAAGACCCTTTTTGATCCCTGCGGGCACCTGTGGGTCTTTCTTTTTGTGTTGTCGTTGGGCCGACTTCTCCCGTTCCCTGCTTCATGGCGGGGCCGGGGGATTCGTCATCAACCCCCCCTTCTTCCATCTCTTTTATGCGCTCTTCATCACTTTCGCGTTTTAATCTTTGTTTGCTGAGCCGGTTCACCTTGCTTCTCGTTCTCTGCTTTACCATCGCACGGTAATCTGTCCATCCACTTTTCGAGCTTGTCCTTTCCCCCCGATAAACTTTTCGGGCAACATCGTCGGGCCGCATGCTGAACCAGGGCTGCATATTTTGATCGGGGTCACCCGGGTCCAATACAGGAATGCTGGTCGTTATGCCTATGAAATATCTCAGCTCCTCTACTCCGGAATCAAAATCGACTTTTGTATCTTTCCTGTGAACAAATCCTTCTATCCCCTTGTAGGATACCTTGAAACCGGAAGGCTCATCGCTTGTGGCGTAACGCTCGATCCCGGTGATCTCAACAGAAAGCCGCCTGCCGGAAATAAACGCCGCTTTTATTTCTTTCCACGCTTTTTCTCTTGCGCTTGCTGCTTCCTGATCGTCCGGTTCGCGGGAGGGGCCCTTGTGCCGGAAAAATGCCTTAACTGCCTCCTTGAATGCATTTATAAAGAACAGAGCGGCGAAAACAGCGCCTATAGCGAGGATTAGTTTAATAAGAAAAAGGAAAGGGCTGGGCGGATCTGCTATCTGGCCAACTTGCTCTATCATGGATGCGATAAATACTGCCCCCAAGGCAGGCATTCCCGCCGCGGCGGCTTCCTGCCCTTTCCATCTGTAGGGGACAGACGCCTCACCCTCCTGCGAAGAAACAAAAACTGCCACCTCAGGGTCGACAACGAGGGCATATGTCCTGTATTCGGCTTCGCCGTCATGGACCATCCCAAGGAACTTTCTGTCACAAAATTCGATCGCCGCCTTCGGAAGCTGCGCTTTTATCTCTCCTTCAAGTCGTTTCTTTTCTTCTGCGTCATCTCTTTGTATGCCGTGTGTTCTTGGGTTATAGCTGACGAAATATTCTATTGAATCCGCAGCCATGCCGTATTCGCCGACCAATTTATCGTTTATATAACGCATATCTTGCGCGAGGTTTCTTTCCTCCAGCGGCTTATTCAAGCCGTAATAGGGGTGGGCAATGCCGATATAGGCATCCCCGTTCTTGTGCTGCGCCCGTATCCCTATTCCGGCGCAGGATCTCAGGCCCAATGTTGCAAGCACTGCTTCGGGGTCATTGCTCACATTGGTTAAGAATATGCTTTTCGGCGCGACGTGATAGATCGCCCTGTCAAGCGGGTAGAAAAGTGCGCTTGATATTCCTTTTGCCGCGGGCGTTTCCGATCCTTCAGCATAGGCCTCCTGATAAAAGTGCACCATGCTCACAGTAGAAAAG
>JABMSC010000047.1 GCA_013204685.1 Candidatus Omnitrophota bacterium
ATCCCCAAAGCATGTTCGTCGATCATGCGCAGTATGAGATCGGGTTTATGCTTAAGAAAATGGGTAAAGACGATGCCGCTATTCTTGCATTTCAGTCGCTGGTCGTTATTTTCCCGGAGTCGACCTTGCTTGACAAGGCGCACTACCAGCTGGGGCTTCTTTATTCCGAAAAAGGGGATTATCGCGCTTCAGGGAACCAGTTCGACAGGATCATAGAGAAGTTCCCCAAGAGCAGCTTAAGAGAAGAGGCGGTTCTTCATAAAGCGAATTCACTTTACAACGAAGGGAGCTACGGTAAGGCAGCTCAAATTTACGAGAGTCTCCTCACCTCGACAAAAAATAAAGGTATCATACGGCGCGCGCAGTATCATAGCGGCTGGGCATACTACAGGATGGGAAAAGAAAAGAAAGCGATGGATGTTTTTAAGAATATTCTGAAAGATGCGGACGGGAGCCCCCTGGCACCCGGCATTAAACTCTGGTTCGGTGAATATTATTACGGGAAAGAGGATTTTCAGAACGCGCAGAAATACTTCCGGGAAATAATCAGGCAGTATCCTGAAAGCTCGTTTGCGGATGACGCGCATTACTGGTTGGGCTGGGCAATGTACGATAACGGCATGGTTGAGGAAAGCCTGGAAGTGTTTCAGGCCCTGGTTCTGGATCGCACTCAAAGCAAATGGGCTCCGCAGGCCATACTGGCAATAGGTGACGTCCACAAGAAAAGAAATGAACGTGACAAAGCAATAGCCCAGTATGAGATCTTGCTTAAGAGGTATCCGGAAAGCAAAATAACGAATATTGCGAATAACAGGATAGGAACTATTTTGAAAGATCAGGAAAAGCATGCACTGGCTTTAGAATACTTCAAGGTAGCTGTTACACGTGAAAATTCTGAGACAAACGCGCAGATCCAGTTTGACATAGCTGAGTGTTCCGAGAAGGCGGGCATGGAAGAGGAAGCGATAGAGGAATATCTGAAAGTAGAATATAGATATCCCATGGGAAAGTTCTGGGTGATGCGCGCGTATTTGAAATGCGCGGAACTATTGGAAAAACGAGGCGAACATGAAAGGGCTTTCACGCTCTATCAGAAACTGGCGGATGGAGAGGGCCGGGAGGCCGACCTTGCCAGGAAGAAGATACAGCTTCGGAAGAGATAGTAAAAGGAGGAAAAATGTGGGAACTTTTTGTTAAAGGCGGGCCGTTGATGTTTCTTATACTTTTTTGTTCCGTCATAGCGTTTGCGGTTGTGCTGGAAAGGTTGTGGTATCTGAGGAGCGCAAAGATCAACACCGAAGAATTCATGGCAAATATAGCGGAGACTTTAAAAAGAAACAAGATCATCGATGCTATCGATAAATGTAATGCCATGCCCGGTCCCATAGCCAGGATACTTAAAGCGGGCATAATGAAACATGATCGTTCCAGGATCGAGATAAAAGAATCGATCGAGGATGCCGGGCTTCATGAAGTTCCGCTTCTTGAGAAGAACCTGGGGGTTCTTGCGACGATCGCGCACATAACGCCGCTTATCGGACTTCTTGGCACCGTAACAGGTATGGTGAGAGCATTTCAGGTCATCCAGCAGAAATCCGTGGCACTTATGCCGGTAAACCCGGGGGATCTTGCCGGAGGCATATGGGAAGCGCTTATTACGACGGTAGCAGGCCTTTCGGTAGCGATACCCACTTATGTCGCTTATAATTTTCTGGTGAGTAAGGTAGATGGTTTTGTTCTCGAAATGGAAAAGAGCGCAACTGATGTGGTTAATATACTAGGCGCTAAAAGGGAAGAAAATGAAGCTTAAAAGGAAGATGTTCATAGAAAAAGGGCAGCTTGATATTGCTCCCCTTATAGATGTTGTTTTTCTGCTTCTGATATTTTTTATGCTGACTTCAAGTTTTGTTTTTCAGCCCGGGATAAGAGTGAATCTGCCCAAAGCCGTAACCAGCGAAGTGCTTCAAAAGGAGCTTTTAGTGATCACGCTGAGAGCGGATAACGGCATATTTATAAATGAAAGGCCGGTCGAAGGTGATGAGCTTGAGTCACGTATCTCCCTGGCAGCGCGCCAAGACCAGCCGCTTTTGATACGGGCGGATAAAAAAGCCGACCTGGGTAAGGTTATAGAAATCTGGGATATTTGCCGCCAGGCGGATGTGAAGCAGATAAATATTGCAACAACCCCGCAATGACGGGGTAAACCGAATTATGATTGGCAGAACATTACGAATAGCTTTACTGGTATCCCTGGGGGTGCATGTTATAGGCATGTCGGCAGTAACGATCATTGCTCCCGGAGGCCCCGAGAGGGCAAAGACATATACCCGTGTTGATTTTCTTGGGCCTATTTTAAAGAAAACGGCTTTTGATATCATGCTCGAGAATGTCAATCCGGTAGTTAAAACGACCTACAGGCATATGATGGCCTCTCCCGGGAGCGGGCAGCTGGAGATAGCGGTCCCTAAACAGGAGACGGTGATACGTGAATTCCCGGAATACCTGGAAAACAATATGGACGCTCTTATATCGGATTTTTTGAAGGGAACGAAAACTGTTCCGGAGTTTTATGCGGGGTTCGAAACAGATGAGCTTCTGATGAATAACTGGGCGCCGCTTGCAAGAGATAAAGAGAACGAGAGAAAAGTGATATATAAACCCGGGCAGCCTTTTATAATGCGGGGGTTTTACGGGGACAGGGAGAGTTTCCGGGTCAAGATGAAGGTTTTGATAAATAGTGACGGAAATGTTAAAGCTGTCGAGATGCTGGTTACCACGGGTTATCCGAATTTGGATATTACAGCTTCGAAACATGTAAAGGGATGGATATTTGAACCGAGCGAGTCTCGAGATCCCGAATGGCGCAAGGTGGATGTTATTTTGAATACCGGAGAATGATAGATGATCAAACTCGATATTTCTATGGCACTTTTTTTCTATCTATTTTTTTCAGTGGTGTTTATTCTGATAGCCTGGTCTTTCTTTGATCTCGGGACGAAGTTAAAAACTTTTTCATCGGATGAAAGGTATATATGGCATTGTTCGATCTGTGCCCATACATATGTTGACAGTAAAGGTGAAGAGATCTCAACCTGCCCGAGATGCGGCAGTTACAATCAGAAAAAGAAAGCGGAGTCGGCAAGCGTTAAAGTTTGATATATTATTGGAGAAGTTCACAGTTCATGGTTCATAGATGTGAAGCGGGGCGAGCAGCAAGGATGGTGAGCTAACTGTTCCGAACCACGAACCACGAACAACGGATAAAGGGGGTAAACATGATTACCAGGATAGGACTCGCGGCCGGGAAGATATGGGAGCATCTTGATGCTCAGGACAAGCCGTCCCAGCTGGGAGATATCATTAGTTCGTTGGAAGAAGACAGGGATCTTGTTCTGATGAGCATGGGATGGCTGGCAAGAGAAGGGCATATAGTTATGTCCGGCAAGGGCCCGAATTATACAATAAAACTTAGTCAACATAAGGGAGGATACAATGGATGATGTAAAAAAAGACGCAGACTTCCAGGCTGCAGAAACCGGAGAGGTAGTAGTGAACGCTGAGGGAAGTGGAGCTGAAGATGAAGAACAGGTGCCCATAAAAGCGCCATTAAAGGTTTTAAAACACTGTACGATAAACAAGAAGTTCGGCTGGTGGGCAGCTGTGGTTCTCCTGGAAAGCTACGCAAAGAAACAGGTATGCTTCTATTTGTGGCAGAAGGATTCCGTCGGCTGGAAGAGAAAACAAAAATTCGGCATACATTCACTTGAAGACTGGGGAAAGATGAAGGATGCTGTTGAACTTTTTTCCGGAGAATTAAAATAAGCGGAAGAGGAAGAGGTTGGCGAAGGTTGGTGGAGCTGAGGGGGCTCGAACCCCTGATCTCCTGATTGCGAACCAGGCGCACTACCAGCTGTGCTACAGCCCCACCGTAAGATCGGGTTTATTATAGCACAGAATGTAACGCGTAAATATCTACTTTTTGAAAAAACACTGTTAAAACGATGACGGGGACCTGAAAAGGGGAATCTATTATGATGAAACGTATTCTTGTCTCAGCTCTCGCTCTTATTTTGATCACAGCCTGCGGAGGGGTATATGCTAAACAGGCTGACCTGGCGGGCAGCTGGTACAATTCATCACCCTCGGTGCTTAAAAACGAGATCGACGGGTACCTGGATGATGCTCATGTGGGTGATCTGGGAGGGCGCGTAGTAGGCGTTATCGTTCCGCATGCCGGATTAAGGTTCTCAGGGCCCATAGCGGCTTATTCCTATAAAGCGGCAGCTAAGGAGAAACCGGAAAAAGTGATCCTGGTTGGATTCACGCACAGGGAACATTTTCCGAACACTATTTCGATCCTTACGGATGAATCTTTTGTCACACCTTTGGGCGCTGTCCGGATAGACGAGGAGCTCACGGAAAAATTTCTCTCTTATAATAAGAACATAAAATACGTACCGCAGGCCTTTTCTTCTGAGAATTCCATTGAACTGCAGATACCTTTTATCCAGGAGACACTTAAAGGGGCGGAGCTTGTTGTCTTAGTTCTTTGCGATCAGGGGCATGAGAACTCCCGGCTCGCAGCAGACGCGCTTTATGACGTTCTTAAGGATGAAGAAAATTTTGTAATGGTCGCTTCTGCGGATATGAGTCACCACATGCCGTATGAAATCGCCAAAACTACGGATGCGCGGACGATAAAGGCTATAGAGACGTTTGACCCCGAGATTTATTACCGGAAAAGCATGAAGGACCGCAATGACGAACGCATGTGCGGGTGTGGTGCTGTATACGCGGTTATGGATGCGAGCAGGAGACTGGGTGCGGATAAGGTAAAAGTGCTGAAATACGCGAACTCCGGAGACACTTACGGTGCTAAGGACGCGGTTGTTGGATACATGAGTGCGGCGTTTATCAGGAGTCAGGATGCAAGTGAAAGCGATACTCCAAAAAAGGAGGAAGGCGACATGTTAAACCAGGCGCAAAGAGAGGAGCTTTTAAAAATAGCAAGAGACACTATCAGCCATTATCTTGAAACCGGAAAACGTCTGGATGTCAGCACTGATGACGAGGAACTCAAGCAGGATATGGGTGCGTTCGTTACGCTGCATGAGCGCGGCCAATTAAGGGGATGCATAGGACATATGGTCGCGACCGGGCCGCTTTATCTTACAGTGAGAGATATGGCCATAGCCGCAGCGACGGAAGACCCGAGATTCCCCCCGGTCAAACTCAGCGAACTAAAAGACATTGATATAGAGATCTCGGCACTGTCTCCGATGGAGAGAATAGAGGATTATAACGATATAGAGATGGGGAGGCACGGAGTCATGGTCCGCCAGGGATGGAAGAGCGGAGTTTACCTCCCTCAGGTTGCAGATGAAACCGGATGGGATAGAGACCAGTTTATGAGCAGTCTCTGCGCTCAGAAGGCAGGCCTTTCTCCGAACGCCTGGAGGACCGGGGACGCGGAGTTATACGTTTTTACCGCGGAAGTGTTCGGGGAAAAAGAATCAGAATAAGGGTTATAATATGAGCCGTTTTTACGCGCCGAAAGAAAATATCAGTAAGGATAAGATCACGATCGAAGGAAAGGAAGCTCATCATATCCTGGACGTGATGAGAATGAAAGATGGTGACGAGGTTGTCGTCTTTGACGGCACGGGGAACGAATATTCAGGGTTCATAAAAGGGGTCGATCCAAAAGAGAAGAAACTGATTGTGCAGGTTGTGCGAGTGGAGAGGCCTTTTTCGGAAAAAATGCCCGAAGTTATCCTGGCCCAGGCGATCCCGCGCAAAAACAAGATGGAGTATATTGTAGAGAAGTCAACTGAGCTGGGCGTCTCTCGAATAGTCCCTATCGTCACCGACAGAACGATCGTCAGGCCGGATGACGCGAGAAGCAAAAAGAAAGTTGCAAAATGGAGGAGGATAGCGCTTGAGGCTTCCAAACAGTGCGGAAGAACAAGCGTTCCTAAGATAGAGAAGGTTACAGATTATAAAAAGTTCGTCAAGTTGATCGACCAGTTCGATACGGTGCTATTCGCATGTTTGCGGGATGGGAATGTTCCTGTCAGAGAGGCGCTGGATGACGTGGGATCCGGCAGGATACTTGTATTCATTGGTCCGGAGAGCGACTTCACCGAAGAAGAGATAGAGATGGCGGACAGGCATAATTCCAGGTTTATTTCTTTGGGAAAGCGCGTGCTAAAAAGTGACACCGCGGGTTTATTTGTGCTGGCCGTACTTAATTACGAAATGGGGATATAAAAAGGTTTAAGATGAAAAAATTTGCGATAAAAACTCTTGGATGCAAGGTGAATCAGTATGAGGAACAGGTTATAAGAGAGAGCCTGTCTCGTTTTGGGTTCATCGAAACAGAGATCTCGGGCGCCGATGTTTTTATCGTGAATTCCTGCACTGTTACCGCCAAAGCGGACTCAAAGACAAGAAAACTGATCAGGCAGGCCAAAAAAGAGAATCCAAAAGTAACGGTCCTGGTTACAGGTTGTTATGTTGTAGTGGAAGAGGACATCAAGGAACTGCTTTCATTGCCCGAGGTTGATATAGTGGTGCCCGGCAGTGAAAAAATGAAAATAGCACTTGCGCTTGAATCTAATTTTGATTTCGGGAACATGAAAGAAAAGATCCGGGAGGAAGTTACGTATTTCGAGGGGCATACAAGGGCTTTTTTGAAAGTTCAGGATGGATGCGATCAGAGGTGTTCCTATTGCAAGGTGAA
>JABMSC010000003.1 GCA_013204685.1 Candidatus Omnitrophota bacterium
AGCGAAGAACGGTACGATCAGGACGAAGACCGCAGACGAAAACGCATGGAGGATCTTGTTGTAAAACTTCCTACACTGTACGGACATCTCATGAAACAGCTGGATATGTTCTCCCGTTCCGATGAGGAGAAAAATATTGGCGAGACCATTATCTGCAACATAGACGAGAACGGTTACCTGCGCGCTTCTATGGAAGAGCTGACAGAGGACCAGGGGGTCAGCACGGAAGAGATTGAGAAGACGCTTTCTCTTATCCAAACGTTTTCACCGCCCGGCGTGAGTGCAAGGAACCTTTCGGAGTGTCTCTACCTCCAGCTGGTGCGCGAAGGCAGGGAAAATTCCCTGGCCGGGAAGATAGTAAAACGACATCTGGACGATCTGGGAAAAAAGAAGTTCAAACAGATAGCCAAAGACTTAAAGGTTTCGATCGATGAAGTGCAAAAGGCGTTTTCCGTGATCCACAGGCTGGATCCTAAACCCGGCTCGGCCTTCGGCGCCTGCGCAAGAGAGATAACCCCCGATATCCTCCTTCATCCTTCAGAGAACAGCTATAAAATAGAGATCAGTAATGAAAACATCCCGGAACTCAGGATCAGTCCATATTATAAAAAACTTCTGAAGAACAAGGATACACCCGAAGAAACAAAAGAGTACATAAAGAAAAAACTGAACCAGGCCATGTGGCTGATCAGGGCTGTCCAACAGAGGTACGATACGATAAAAAAGGTTGTTGGGTGTATTGTTATTGCCCAGAAAGATTTTCTGGATAATGACAATGACCCCGAATTTATTAAACCGCTCACCTTAAAAGAGGTCGCGCGGGCTGTGGGGGTAAGCGAATCCACGGTGAGCAGGGTAGTTGCGAATAAACATATAGATACGCCGGCCGGTATATTTGGACTGAAACGGTTTTTCTCCAGCCAACTAAAGCAGGACGAGAACGGCTCTCTTTCGAGTGAAAACGTCAAGATGAAGATCAGGGAACTTGTGCGGAATGAAAAACCCGGCAGGCCCCTGAGCGATGAGGCAATCGTTAAGGCGCTCCACTCAGAGGGCATAAATATCGCCCGTAGGACCGTAACCAAATACCGCGAGGCGCTCAAGATCCCTTCATCCAGCCAGCGGAGGTATTCATGTTTGGATTAACCCTTAAAAGGCTCAGGGAAGAAAAGAAGCTCACGCAGGAGGACCTGGCAAGCCGCCTTTCGGTTTCCCGACAGGCCGTCTGCATGTGGGAACGCGGCGTGAGGACTCCGAAGATAGGTGTTCTTACCAAAGTGGCCGGGATCTTCGCTGTCCCCATCGACTACATGGTAAACGGAAATAAACATTTTGAGAATAATACCCAGAAAAATAGGAGAAATAGATAGTGGGCGAATCTAAGATAACAAATAACAAAATTAATGCGGATGTCAATAACTCCGTTGGCTCCGAGAAAAAGGAGTTAGCAGCAGCAGCAGTTATAGAGACAATGCTTGACGGATTATGGATTGTTGATATAGATGGTAGGACTATTGACGTTAATCCGCAAATGGGGAAAATGCTGGGCTATAAAAAGGAAGAGCTACTTGGGAAAAGTCCAGTAGAGTTTTTTGCAGAAGAAGACAGGCCACGTGTTATCGCTGGGATAAAAGAGAGTATTGAGGCAGGTTTTGTTAAGGATTTTGAAGCAACCCTGGTTGCAAAAGACGGAAAAAAAGTTTCAATTACGCTTACCGCATCTCTAATAAAGGACCAGCAGGGCAAACCCATGGCGACCTATGCTATTTTTAGGGACATCACCGAACGCAAGAAGGCGGAGGAAGAGTTACGAAGGAGCGAGGAATTCTCAAAAGGGATTATTCAGAGCAGCCACGATTGTATAAAAGTTCTTGATACAGAAGGACGATTACAATTCATGAGCGATGGTGGGCAAAAGCTTCTGGAAATTGAAGATATCAAGCTATATATCAACAAGTCATGGGTGGATTTCTGGAAAGGCAAGGACCACGAGGCCGCTTTTGAAGCCGTTCGTAAGGCTAAGAGTGGTGAAACGGGACATTTTCAGGGCTATTGCCCTACGGTCAAAGGTACTCCAAAATGGTGGGAAATCATTATCACGCCAATTATCAGCAAAAAGGGGAAAGTCGAAAGTCTTCTCTCTATCTCACGCGACATCACCGAATGTAAGGAGGCAGAGGAGAAACTTGAAAAAGCCGAAGAGCGTCTAATTATGGCACTCTCCGCGGCAGAAATGGGTACCTGGAAGTGGGATGCAGTAAAAAATCAGGATACAAGAGACGCTAGTTTTAATCATATGCTTGGGCTTGAAGCAAAGACAACTACACAACCGGTGGAAGACTTTTTACAGAGGGTTCATCCTGATGATCGTACTGCCGTAGATAAGGATATTCAGCAGTCGATCCGTGAACACGATGTTTACTTTGCAGAATTCCGGATCGTTTGTCCAGATGGTACGATTCGTTGGATGCGTGACAAAGGAAAACCATTTTATGACGAACATAATAAAATATCTTATATGACGGGTGCTGTTGTTGACATCACCGAACGCAAGAAAGCGGAAGAGAAAAACAGA
>JABMSC010000048.1 GCA_013204685.1 Candidatus Omnitrophota bacterium
CAAGCATACCATGCGACGAGGTTTTTGTTTTTGCGGGATGGGATCCAAATGTCGAGTTTGCAAAGGGAACAGTCGAGACCGATGTTAAAGGCGGGATCATAGTTGATCCGGAGATGAAAACTTCCGAAAAAGGGGTTTTTGCCGCAGGTGATTGCTGCAAAAAATTGTTACATCAGATAATAACGGCTTGCGGGGATGGCGCTACTGCGGCTTTTTCAGCCCGGCAGCATGTGGACGAGCTTAAGGGTGTGGCATATCATTAGCGTTTCTCGTTACAAATTCTGAACGAATTTCTAACGGGAAAAGTAGCGGACTGCGGTTAGTTTTTTATGCGCTGGATGTTGAGAAAGAAGGGGGATTTAAATGCGTTCAGATCAGATGAAAAAGGGGCTGGAAAGAGCACCGCACAGGTCTCTTTTTAAGGCGATGGCATATACTGACGAAGATATAAAAAAACCGATCATCGGTATTGCGAATTCTTTTAATGAGGTCATCCCGGGACATATCCATCTTAGAGAAATAGCCGACAAGGTCAAGGCCGGAGTGCGGATAGCCGGCGGGACGCCGATGGAATTTAATACTATCGGGGTATGTGACGGTATTGCCATGGGGCATAAAGGCATGAAATATTCTCTTCCCTCACGGGAGCTTATTGCCGATTCTGTTGAGATCATGGCTACGGCATATCCCTTTGACGGCCTTGTTTGCATATGCGACTGCGACAAGATAGTGCCGGGGATGATGATGGCCATGCTCCGTCTTAATATCCCCTCAATAATTGTAAGCGGCGGACCTATGATGGCGGGAAAATTGGGCGACAAAGCCATAGACCTTATTGCTGTTTTTGAAGGGGTAGGGGCACGTTCATCGGGAAAGATAACAGATGCCCAGCTGAAGGAGATAGAAGATAAGGCGTGTCCGGGATGCGGATCATGCGCGGGGATGTTCACGGCAAACTCCATGAATTGTCTTAGTGAAGCACTGGGCCTCAGTCTTCCGGGAAATGGAACCATCCCGGCCATTGCGGATGAGAGGAAGAAGCTGGCTGAGGAAGCCGGCATCAAAGTGATGAACCTGGTAAAGAAGGATATAAAACCGAAAGACATAGCTACACAAAAAGCATTTGAGAATGCGATTACTGTGGAGATGGCGCTGGGGAGTTCCACAAATACCGTTCTTCATCTTCCTGCTATTGCCGATGAAGCGGGAATAAAACTGGAGATGGGATTATTCAACGAGATAAGCGGACGCACGCCTAATTTGTGCCGCATATCCCCCGCGGGAAAGGATCACATGGAAGATCTGAATGCGGCCGGAGGTGTTCCTGCGGTTATGGCGGAATTGAACAAAAAGAAACTTTTACATACGGGTATTATTACAGTAACGGGTTCGGCTGTTAAGGAAAACATTAAAGGCGCGGAGAATCTTAATACGGAAGTGATACGTCCGGCAGACGACCCTTATTCACAGGATGGGGGATTGAGTATTCTTTTCGGGAATCTCGCCCGGGATGGATCGGTTGTCAAGAAATCAGCTGTTGATGAAAGCATGCTTGTCCATGAAGGCCCTGCGCGCGTTTTTGATTCCGAAGAAGACGCCATGAAAGCCATAATGAAAGGCAGGATCAAAAAGGGTGATGTAATTGTTGTTCGTTATGAGGGTCCGAAAGGCGGACCGGGTATGAGGGAAATGCTCGGGCCGACAGCCGCGATCGCGGGTGAAGAGCTTGATAAAGACGTTGCCCTGATAACGGATGGACGGTTTTCCGGCGGCACGCGCGGAGCTGCGGTAGGCCACGTTTCACCCGAAGCTCAGGAAGGCGGTATTATTGCTATAGTGAACGAGGGTGATAAGATACGTATTGATATCCCCGCTAAATCACTGGAACTTATGGTTCCTGAAGAAGAGATAAAAAAACGAATGGATAAATGGCAGCAGCCGGATTATAAAATAAAAGAAGGATATTTGTACCGGTATGCCAAACAGGTAACGTCCGCTTCAACCGGAGCGATATTTAAGAAAGATTAAATAATGATTACACAGATTTTTCACCACGTAAATGCCGTATTTTGGATTACACAGATATAAAAATTGTTGCCCCACTAATCTGTGTAATCTAAACTTGTTGTTAAACATGTTAGATAATCCGTGTAATCATTTCTAATGATGCAACCATATAAATACTGTCCATACTGCACTTCAATTCTCGAAGAAAAACTTGTTGAAGGACATGATCGATCGACCTGCACGGAATGCGGCTGGATCAATTATCGTAATCCGGTCCCGGTTGTCGGTTGTCTGGTGTCCAACGAAGAAGGGGAGCTTTTGCTCATCAAAAGGGCTTTGGAGCCGGCGAAGGGCAGCTGGGCACTTCCCGGAGGGTTTGTCGAATTGGAGGAGTCTCCTCTTGAGGCCGGGGGGCGTGAGCTGAAAGAGGAAACCGGCTTGGACTCTCAGCCCGGACGCTTGATAGGCGCATATTCTCAAGAGAGCGAACTGTACGGGGCAGTTCTTATAGTCGGGGTTGAATTCATTGTAAGTGCATATGATCTTCATCCGGGAGATGACGCAAAAGAAGCAAAATTCTTTCCGATCGACGAAATCCCGCAGATCCCATTTATAGCCCAGCGTAAGCTCGTCAAAGACTATTTAAATCTGTAACTTATTATATTAAAATTACTTAGGTATAGGGGCACGGCATTTGAGTGCCCCTATTTTTTTATAGCTCAGGAGGGTTGCAATTGTAAACCAAAAATGATAAACTTGTTGACAATATGAATAAACAAGATGCTGAGAGGATCATAAAAATGCCGCTTGAGGAACTTCTTTTGCTCGCGAATAGAACCCGGAGTGAAGAAGTTGGGCGCGAGATCGAGATCTGCGGTGTGGTAAACGCAAAATCCGGCAAGTGCAGTGAAGACTGCAAGTTTTGTGCTCAATCCGGCCATTATTCCACCGAGCTGAATGAATTCTCACTCAGGAGCAAAGACGATATTGTCTCTGAAGCAATTGAAGCCAAACGAAACGGTTCCGATAGATTTGGTATTGTTACCAGCGGTAACCGTCTTACCCGGGATGAAATCAGAAGAATCGCGGAAGCGATCTCTGAGATCAGGAAACGAGTCGACATAATTCCATGCGCCTCTCTAGGGGCTTTAGACGCCGATTCATTTGCCATTCTGAAAGAAGCGGGACTCTCGCGATACCACCATAACCTGGAAACTTCCGAAAGATTTTATCCTCAGATCGTTTCAACGCACGATTACAGCGAGCGGGTTAACACTATCAGAAATGCCGCCGAAGCGGGGCTTGAAGTTTGTTCAGGTGGAATATTCGGCCTGGGAGAGACGTGGGAAGACAGGATCGATATGGCGTTCTTGCTTAAGGCGATGAAGGTGGATTCGGTTCCGATGAATTTTCTTGTTCCCATAAAAGGGACCCCGCTTGAGAACGCTCCTCCGATATCACCCCTTGAAGCTATAAGAACGATAGCGCTTTTCAGGCTTATCCTGAAGGGGGTTACGATAAAGGTTGTTGCGGGGCGCGAGACTGTTCTAAAAGATTTTCAGGGGATGATGTATTCTGCGGGTGCGAACGGAATGATGGTCGGCGGGTATTTAACTATTGCGGGACGATCGCCTGAGGAGGATCAGGCCCTGATCGGAGAGATAAAAAAATTATGGAACGAAGAATAGAGAAATTTCTTGCTGAAAGGAAGAGCGAGGATCTTTTTAGAAGCCTTACCCGGGTTTCCGGTCATAATAGAGGGAAGATAACCGTCGGGGAGAAAGAATATATCAACTTTTCTTCCAACGATTATTTAGGGCTTGCTTCGCACCCGCGTCTTAGAGATGCGGCAGCAAAAGCTCTTGATTCCGGAGTAGGTTCTTCCGCGTCGCGTCTCATGACAGGAAGCACTTCACACCACCATCTACTCGAAAAAAAGACAGCCGAGTTCAAGAATAAAGAAGCAGCGCTTGTTTTTAACTCCGGATACCAGGCGAATGTCGGAGTTATCAGCGCGCTTTTTGGTAAGGACGATTGCATTTTTTCCGACAGATTTAATCATGCGAGTATTGTCGACGGAGCGAGGCTCTCCGGAGCAAAACTTTTAAGGTTCAGGCATAATGATGTGCGGCATCTTGGATCTCTCCTGAAGGATGAAAGGGCAAAACACAAGAAGGCCCTTATAGTGACTGAAACTGTTTTCAGCATGGATGGGGATATGGCCCCGGTCGATGAGATCATAAAACTTAAAGAAAAATACGATTGTGTTTTTATGGCGGACGAGGCTCATTCAACCGGGGTTTTTGGTGAAGATGGAAGCGGTGTTATAAGCGGTAAGGCCCTTTCGGGAAGTGTTGATATCATTATGGGAACATTCAGTAAGGCCCTGGGGGGCTTTGGGGCATATGTTGCAAGTTCCGGACTTGTCGCTGATTATCTGGTTAACACCTGCAGAAGTTTTATTTATTCGACATCTTTGCCGTTACCGGTCATCGCGGCTGACATTGCCGCGCTTGACGTGCTGAGGGAGGAGCCTTACAGGCGCCGGGAGCTCCTTTCAAATGCTGACTATTTAAGGGGGAAGTTAAAGGACCGTGGTTTTGATGTTCGGGGGGAATCGCAGATAATCCCCGCTATTATAGGCGATACCGAAAAGACCATCGATATAAGTGAGTTCCTTAAATCTAAAGGGTACTGGGTGACTCCGGTAAGGCCGCCAACCGTTCCCCGCAACGGATCGCGCCTCAGGATCTCAATAAGTTACGATCACGACCGGTCTATATTGGACGAATTTATAGAGGACATAGCCGCATATGGATAAGTCGATAATCACAAAAAACTTTTCAAAAAATGCGTATACGTACGACAGTTACGCTCTTATTCAGAATAATTGCGCAGAGAAATTGCTAGCTCATATAAACGGGCGGAAAGTCTCAAGCATTTTAGAGCTTGGCTGCGGGACGGGTTCCTATACGAAGCTTTTAGAGAGGCGCTATGAAGATGCCGCTATAACGGCGTTGGATATATCCGGCAGCATGGTAGATGTTGCGCGGAAAAAAGCCGGGGATAAAAGAGTTGAATTTGTTGTGGCTGACGGAGAGACTTTGCCGGTGCCGGGTAAGTTCGATCTTATTACTTCAAATGCGAGTTTTCAGTGGTTTTCTGATCTGGACAGGACCTTTGAAGCTTTGTCCGGGAGGATTACGGAAGGCGGGGTCTTTTGCTTTTCGATGTACGGGCCCGAGACATTTTGCGAACTTAAGGAAGTACTAATACATCATTTTGGAGAAAGGCGGTGGCTTAGTTCAAGTGGATTTCCTTCCCGGGATAGAGTGGAGTCTTTGTTGAAAAAATATTTTAGAGATTACGATATGACGGAGGAGAAGTTTTCTGTAGAATTTCCAAGTTTGCGGGATTTTTTGCATGACATTAAGCATAGCGGCACCAGGGGTGAAGGTCTCGGAGACAATGTCTTTCTTGGCAAATATATGATGCGTGACATGGAGAAGACATATATAGAGAAGTTCGGTGGGATAATAGCCACACATCATGCCTTTTTTTGTAAGGCAGAGGTATGAGTTGAGATGAATAAAGGAATATTTATTACAGGAACCGATACAGGTGTCGGGAAAACCGTTGTAACGGGTCTCCTGGGGCGTTATCTGCTGGATGAAGGCGTGAATGCTGTTACCCAGAAATGGATACAGACCGGATGCGACAGCGTCTCTGAAGATATAATAGCGCATGAGAAATTGATGGGAGAAGGCTCCGGGAGGTTCAAAGAATTCTATCCGGATATGGCGCCGTATATTTTCAAATATCCGGCTTCACCGCACCTGGCTGCTTCTCTGGAAGGGGAGAATATCGATCCGGTGAAAATAACAGGATCCTTTTACCGTCTTTCGGATAAATTCGACATTGTTTTAGCTGAGGGTGCGGGAGGGGTAATGGTTCCTCTTAACGGAGAGATGACAATTTCTGATATTGCCGGAGAGCTGAAATTGCCGGTGCTTATTGTTGCAGAAAACAGGCTTGGAGCAATAAACCAGACTCTTCTTACTGTAGAAGCAGTAAGGGTCAGAAACTTAAAAATCCTGGGAATTGTGTTCAACCGCCCATCCTCAAGCGGGGATGAATTTATTCTTAATGATAACCTGAAAATTATCGAAAAACTCTCCGGTGAGAGAGTTTTTGGGGAACTTCCATACAGTGAAGACATTTTCAAGCTGCATGAAGATTTCAGGACGATAGGGAAAGACATATGGGAAATGATCTCGTAAAAAGAGACTTAAAACACAACTGGCATCCTTACACGCAAATGAAGGATTGCGAAGACCTGCCGCCAATTCCTATAGCAAAAGCCAAAGGGATAAAACTGTATGACTATGACGGCAATTTTTATTACGATACCATTTCCAGCTGGTGGTGTAATATTCACGGGCATAATCATCCCAAGATCAATGAGGCAATAAAGGAGCAAGTGGACTCCATGGGGCACGTTCTCTTTGCCGGTTTTACTCATAAACCGGCAGTAGAACTGTCGGAGAAACTTGCAGGGATAACACCGAAAGATCTGACTAAAGTGTTTTATTCTGACGACGGGTCGACGGCAGTCGAAACTGCTCTTAAGATGTCGATCCAATACTGGCAGAATATCGGCGAGACGGGAAGGGAGTGCTTCTTGTCTCTCGACAGGGGCTATCACGGTGACACTGTCGGCACCATGAGCTTGGGAGGAGCGGATCTCTTCAGCAAAAGGTTTGAAAAATTGTTTTTTAGATCATACAAAGCTCCAACGCCATACTGTTACAGATGCCCTCTTGGCAGGGAGAAGGATAATTGTTCTCTTGAGTGCCTGGGCGCGATGGAGGACATTCTCAAAGATAATGCCGGTAAGATCTCTGCGATCATAATAGAACCGCTGCTCATGGGGGCAGCGGGCATGATCATTTATCCCGCTGAATATCTTGAAGGGGTTTATAAACTTTCCCGGAAATATAATGTGCACTTAATAGCGGATGAAGTTGCCGCGGGGTTTGGCAGAACAGGAAAGATGTTCGCATGTGAACACGCAGGGGTCCAGCCGGATTTCATGTGTCTTTCCAAAGGGCTTACCGCCGGATACATGGCGATGGGGGCTACTTTGACAACCGATGAAGTGTACAATGCTTTTTACGATGACCACGACAAATTAAAGACCTTTTATCACGGACACACCTTTACCGCGAACCCGCTCGCGTGCGCGGCGGCATCCGCGAGCGTTGACGTCTTCAGGAAAGAGGATTCACTGGAAAACGTAAAAAAGATCAACAAGAAGCTCAGGTCCTTTCTTGATGGAATTGAGGATCATCCGCTGGTAGGGGATACTAGGTGCATAGGCGCTGTAGCCGCGATCGAACTGGTTAAAGATAAAAAGTCGAAGGAACCATTCGGACTAAATGAAAGAATAGGGCTCGAGATCTACAGGATGGGGCTGGAAGAGAACTTGATCCTGCGCCCGCTTGGAAATATTGTGTATCTTTTTCTGCCGTTATCAACAAGATCTGACGAACTCGAGGATATCATAAGAAGGACCACCGGCATCATTAAATCCCTTAAGGCGGCGTAATTCGTGTACAGCCACGGGCCAACAACTTCTTGCCACATATGATTATTTTTACTATAATACCTTCTAATATCAATCTATGGAGGAATTTATGGCCGTTAGAACCGGTAAAGGCGACAAGGGGTATACGGAACTTTCTTTCCGTAAGCGCATCAGTAAGGATTCAGCAGACATACGCGCAATAGGCGATCTGGATGAACTTAACGGCTGCCTGGGATTAGCCAAAGTCCGGGTGAAGTCGAAGCAGGATAAGGCTATCCTGGAGAAGATCCAGCAGTTCGTTTCCATGATAGCTTCTGAGATAGTGATCGGCACTGAGAAAAAGAAGAAAATGGGCCACCTCCTGAGGAAGGATGATTCTGAGTGGCTTAAGAATACGGTTTACCGGCTTGAACAGGAAGTTGAGATCGAGAACCGGTTTTATGTTCCCGGGGATAATGAGGTATCTGCATTTCTGGATATAACCAGAGCTGTTGCCCGGAGGGCAGAGAGCAGCGTTGTGGGGTTGTTTAACAATGACGCCATAAAAAACACGCAAGCTCTGGTATGCATGAACTGTATTTCTGACGTTTTGTTCATACTTGCGCGAAAACATGGAAAAAAGAAACGCAAGAGAAAATAATTTTTAAGGGATCCCCGCGTTCGCGGGGATGACATATTTTTATGGAAAACAAATACGACTATATTGTGATCGGAAGCGGCCCCGCCGGGCACGTGTCGGCGATAAGGGCGGCGCAACTCGGCCTCAAGACCGCAGTCATAGAAAAAGACCCCAACATGCTCGGCGGAGTGTGCCTTAATGAAGGATGTATTCCCGCCAAATCTCTTATTAACAGCGCGAAGATCTACGGCATTATTAAGAACGGGTCCGGGGTGTTAACTTCGGATCTTGAGCATGCGGGCGTTAGCATGAAAAAAATAGTCGAGAAAAGCCGGCAGGCCGCTGATCAACTTTCTAAGGGACTGGCGTTCCTTTTTAAAAAGAACGGTATTGATCTTATAGAAGGTACCGCTAAATTCGTTGATAAGAATACTCTCCTGGTGACAGCTGAAGGCGGGGAAGACCTGACAGTAACAGCCGATAAGATCTTGATCGCGACGGGTTCGGCCGCGCGCGCTCTTCGGGATATGCCTTTTGACGGCAGGCATATCATTTCAAGCTCGCAGGCTATACGCCTTGACAGTGTGCCTGAAAAGATACTGATAGTCGGCGGCGGGGCGATCGGGACGGAATTCGCGTCGTTTTTTAATATGATAGGAACGGATGTTACTGTGGTTGAGATAGAGGATTCGCTTCTTCCCGGTGGGGACAAGGAAGTTTCAAGGCGGCTTGCGACCCTATTTAAGAAGAAAGGCATTAATGTCTGGACTTCCTGCCGGGTAAAAGAAGCGTCACCATCAGACGGCAGAGTCTCCGCCATCATAGAGACCAGAGAGAAAGAAATTTCAAAAGAATATGATTTTATCCTTGTCTCTATCGGCCGAGATCCTTCAACCTCAGGATTAGCCCTGGATTCAGCAGGTGTGGAAACGGATGAAAATGATTTTGTAAAGGTGAACGAAAAAATGCAGACAACTGCGGAGAATATATACGCAGCCGGAGATGTCCTCCCGACACCTCTATTAGCGCACATGGCCTCCGCTGAAGGCGAGGTAGCCGCGGAAGCTGCGGCGGGGCATGATCCCGAGCCGATCGATTACAGCGCAGTACCGAATGCTGTATACACCGATATTCAAGTGGCCAGTGTCGGCCTGACAGAGGAAGAAGCCAAAGCCCGGGGCATTGAGCATGCAGCAGGCAAGCAGTTCTTCAAGTCTAACGGCAAGGCCGTTGTGATCGATGAAACTGACGGCTTTATCAAGGTGATCGCCGAGATAAGTACGGGCAAGATCCTTGGAGTACATATGATAGGACATGAAGCCACCGAGCTTATCCATGAATTCGTTGTTGCAAAAAAGGCGGGACTCACGGTTCGGGATATAGCGACAGCCGTACACGCCCACCCGACTCTTTCCGAAACTGCGATCGATGCTTGTCGGGCTGTATTTGACAAACCCATTCACGGATAGGACTCGTTGTGCTTAAAGGATCGGCTCTCTCCTCATCCTTACCCCTTATCGCTTGCCCCTTACCTCTGATTTCACTTGCCATAATTACGCCTAAATAGTATCATATTTATATAGACAACAGTAATTACTTACCACATAAATCATTATGGATATATTAATAGTAATCCTCTTATTTTTTCTTCTTGTTCTTGTCGGAGCTCTCATCTGGGTCAGCAGCGTATCCGGCTCCAAAAAAGAGCATATAGAAGCGATCCTGAATGAAAAATTTATCAGCTTTTCTGATAATATCCGTGAGACTATGGATACTACCCGCCGGGAAGTCGAAAAATCAAAGGATGTGCTGTCACACAATGCGCTTAAAACCCTTGAGCATATATCCAGCATGAACACAACCGTGGGAGATCTTGTAAAACAGCAGGAGAAAGCCGAAAAATTAGGCCAGTCTCTCGAATACCTTCTTCAGGCTCCGAAATTGCGCGGGAATTACGGCGAAACCGTGCTTGAAGAGATGCTGGAAAGGGTTCTTCCCAAAGGTATGTGGCAGCGTCAGTACCAGATAGAAGGCGCAGAAAAAGTCGACGCGGTTGTAAAGTATAAGGATGTGGTTATACCTATTGATTCAAAGTTCCCTAAAGACGATTATCAGAAATATCTGGCAGCTACGGATACTCAGGAGAAGAAGGAACACTGGGCAAATTACGAGAAGGCCCTCAAGGTCCAGATCAATTCAATAAAGGACAAGTATATTAAACCTGAAAAAGGCACGACCGAATTCGCGCTTCTATTCATCCCTTCAGAGGCTATTTATTATGAAACCATCGCGGAGAAGAACTATTTAGACGACCCATGCCTTATATATGAATATGCGTCCGACCGCAAGGTTATGCCCGTAAGCCCGAACACATTCTATGCGTTTTTGAATGTGATAATTCTCGGCGTGAGAAACATCGAGATAGCCAAGGAAGCCAGGAAACTCCAGGCCATGCTTACCAAGGTTGAAAAAGATTTCGGATTCTTTTACCAGAATTACGAAAGTATCGGTAAGGCTCTTGAAAAAGCGTCGAAATGTTACGATACCGGGAACGACCAGGTGCAGCGTTTCAAGAAAAACCTTGATTCGACTTTAAAGTTCGAGATACAGGACCAGGGCGCAGGTGACAAGATGCTTCCTGAGGAATGATCTCCGGAAAAGAGTACGCATGAAAAGAAAAGCAATGCTTTGGAAAAACCTGGAAGACAATAAGGTCCTGTGCGAACTGTGCGCGCATCAATGTAAGATCCCCGAGGACGGATTCGGTTTTTGCGGAATGAGGCAGAACCTGAAAGGCGAATTATACACCTATGCTTACGGCCGGGTAATAGCCAATCACGTCGATCCGATAGAGAAGAAGCCGTTCTATCATTTTCTTCCAGGAACACATGCCTATTCGATCGCAACTATTGGATGCAACTTTCATTGTTCATTCTGCCAGAACTGGACCATTTCGCAGATCTCAGCCAGGGACGGTGATGTTGGAGGCGCAAAACTTCTTCCGGACCAGATCGTAGATGAGGCCCTTAGAAATAACTGCAAAAGTATCTCTTATACCTATACCGAGCCGACAATATTCTTTGAATATGCGCATGAAACTTCCAGACTGGCAAAGGAAAAAGGGCTGTACAACACTTTTGTCACAAACGGATTTATGACCGAAAAGGCAATAAAGGAAATAAGCCCTTATCTGGACGCTGCAAATGTTGATCTTAAGTTTTTCAGCGAAGAAAGTTACCAGAAGGTTTGCAAGGGTAAACTTCAGCCGGTACTGGATTCTATCGTGAACATGAAAAAAGAAGGCATCTGGGTTGAAGTGACAACGCTTATCATTCCGGGAGAGAACGATTCGGAGAAAGAGATACGGGATATAGCCCGCTTTATTGCCGGGGTCGGGAAAGAGATCCCATGGCACATAAGCCGTTTTCATCCGGATTATAAATACACGAAAGCTGATTTTACCCCGATCGCTGCCCTGGAAAAAGCGCTCAGTATCGGAAAAGAAGAGGGGCTTAAATATATCTATATAGGCAACATTTACACGACTGAAGAGACGGTCTGTCCGGGCTGCGGGAGCGTGCTGATAGAGCGCAGTGGCTTCAAGATAAGCCCTCCAAAAGGCTTTTCCGGAGGCAAGTGTACCTCTTGCGGGACTATCATTGAAGGGGTGTGGGAGTAAGCGCACCTGGCGCCTTTTCAGGCGCCGAACACGAAAGGGTTACATGAAAAAGTTTTTTCTTGCGTTGTTTATACTGATCCTGCTGGCTGCAGGTGCTGTATATGTTTTCCGGCACCAGATAATCGAGTATTCCGCCCAGTCAATAGAGTCGATAATAAAACAAAAACTTCCCGATTATGTGTATGTCGATAGACTGCACTTTGACTATAAAAACAACAGGCTTGAGATCAGGGGGTTAGCCATAAAGAACCCGCCGGGATACCGGAACGAGTATCTTGCGACGGTAGACATTGTTGTATGCGATTACCGCATGAGGGGTGCAAATATACTGGACGGGATAGAGGTCACAAAGATCGTAGCAACGGGTCCCGTGATCAATATTGAACGGGATAGTGCGGGACGTCTTAATGTGAACGAAATGGCGGAAGTGATGAACCCCGGCGGAGGGCGCAGGCTTATAAATGACGGAGGCGCAAAGGAGAGCATAGTTTCGTATGTTAAAGACAGAACACAGATAAACAGTCTTTCGGATATAGTTAAATTGACCGAGAGGATCAATATAGTGGGTGGGAAGCTTATCCTGCTCGATAGTTTTATAACGCGGCCGGCGTATCGTGTGACGTATGAAGATATGAATGGTGTTCTTGATCTGAAACTAAGCGATGATTACCGCAAAGTTGTTTTTGTGAAAAGCCGGGGGGATGGTCTTGTTGAAGGTAAGCCATCCCAGCAGGTCAAGTGGGATATTGCGCTTGACCCGACAGCGAGAGATCTTACCATGCAAAGCAGTTTCGATGTGAGCAATATTGATATACGGCTCTTTGAACCCTACTATGACATGTATTCTCCGGTAATTATCGATCGCGGACGGTGCTCCGGCACTCTTGTCTTTAACTTTGATAACGGCGCTATAAATTCCAGCAATACGCTATACCTGAATGATTTTGTTTACAGGGAAAAAGAGGGGAGCCTCGGGGCTCAGTACTGGAATGTAGGGATCTCGGAAGTGGTGCGGTACCTCAAGTCTTCTTCGGGGGAAATAGTGTTCGATTTCAAAATAACAGGTGACATGAAGAATCCAAAGATCTACCC
>JABMSC010000049.1 GCA_013204685.1 Candidatus Omnitrophota bacterium
GAACTATTGATTAATGGAGCCGGCAGAGGGAAAACCAGGCCCGAACTACTTGCGAGCCCCGTTAGAAAAAGCTTTTTCTAGCGGGGCGAGGGCCGCAGAATCCCCGACGCCGGATCCAAGTTATGAATGAGCAAAGCGAATGAATAACTATCACGCCGAAGGCGTGATACGGATAATACAAAAAAAAGGGGGTGAGAGAATTTATTTTCTCACACCATTTTTGTATTATACGTGGAGCCGGCGGAGGGATTTGAACCCCCGACCAGAGGTTTACAAAACCCCTGCTCTACCCCTGAGCTACACCGGCTCACTGAATCAATGGGATAAGTATATCATAAGTGATGTTTTTTTCAATAGTAATATTGTGCTATGAATGCTTGATAAATGACCACCCTTACGCTAATTAAAAAGTAGGGCGCGCTTTCGCGCGCCCCTGGGTGTGAGGTGTGCCTTTTTAAGCACGGGGGAAAACCTATTATTCTTTGATCTTGCGTTCGTCAATAAGCTCGTCAACAGCAACACTTAGCGCGGTTATTATCTTATTTATTTCTTTGTCATCGAACAACTCAACTTCCGCTGAGTTCCTGCCCATATCCTCCTGCATTTTTACCAGATCTTTTATTGTGTTTTTAAGTTCCATTCCGCACCTCCATTATTTAAACTCTAAAAATCAGTCATCTTCTGTACCACCCATAACAAGAAAATGGCTATTTCTTTTTCTTGTATTTATCGACAAAATAAGAAGTAACTGCATCTAAGGCCTCCAGCATCTGTACCATCTCCTCATTTTCATGCAGATCACTTTCTTTTGCGTTTTGTCTTATCCACAATTGAGCTTTTAACAGATATATGGCTATGTCTATGTCTTTCATCACACGCCTCCTTTCCTGTTTACCGCCTGATCTTTTTCATCTCCTTCAGGTCCTCATTCACATAAACTATTTGGTCCCAGTCAGGATAATAATATTCAATAGCTTCGGTTACTTCGCTCCTGCCTGTATGAACCACCTTGCGGTTTGAGGAGAAGTTATAGGTGCCATTGGCATCTTTCCATATACACAAAGCATGTGCTATACCGAGGTCCTTGAATTTCACGATGATCACGTCACTCGAAGTCCCCCACTCAGACAGAAAATGCGACACGACCCTCGCAAAGTCGTCACAATCCCCTGTCTTTTTATCCATCATTTCCTCTACATTTTGCGGGTTATCAGGGATTTTTAATGCATACTCAAAGTCCGCATTAAGCCATCTCATAAGCGTATCCATATCATTAATATTGTGAGGCGTTATTTCCATGGCGAACAAAAAATCAACTAAGAACAAGAAAAGAAGTATCGCTATTATAATAATGGGAACCAGTCTCTTTATCCTATTCTCTATAATCGGGACTAAACTTCTCATCACACACCTCCTTATCCTTGAAACGCATATCGTTTTTCTGCCAGCTCTCTTTTACGTTCGGCAATAATTTCATTTATATATTTTCTGGTTTTAATTGCCTTATATATGGCTGTAACTATAAGTATTCCAACAATAGCTCCACCAAAATTAGCCATCACATCACTTATTTCAAAACTCCTGCCGGGAACAAATATCTGCAGGACCTCCATCATGAAAGATAATCCTCCACCACAAATCAATGAAAATTGCATCTTCTGCTCAGAAAATACCTGCTTACAGCAACAGACCATCACAGCTATGAATATTGAAACAACAAGGTAAAAGAAAAAATGAAGAACTGTATCCAGGTGTGCGTACTCCGCGTAAAGGCTTTCCCCCAGAGACGTACCATAAAGGGAAAAACAAGAAAATACCGAAACAACGGCTAATACTGCTACCCCGGCAAACCCGAGTATAAAAAGTCCTTTATGGGAAGCGTTTTTGTTGAATTCTTTTTCGGTATTTGATGTTCTAAAAATGGTCTTCATTGTTTTCCCCCTTTCTTTCCCTCGATCCACTACAAGTGTACCTTTTTGAAGTAAATTTTTTGTTCATTTGAAGTTAATTTTTGGTTAATTTTTTAGAGACGTAAGTGCTTCATTTTGAACTGGTTGCGAACGGTGGGGGAGCTAAAGGTGAAAAAAATAGGGATATCTGCTATTTTGTGGAAAAATAGAGCTATCCCCATTAATTTAATAGGTTTACACTAATATATAGTTATTTTAGAAGCTGTCTCTAGCTGGACGTGGCAACACTATTGCCCTCTTGTTTCTTTGCCTCATATAGAGATTTATCGGCGGTAGCTATCAATTTGTCGATCATCTCCTCTAAGCTTGCCGATGATATAATTTTGCTCTTTAAAGACTTCTCGTTAAATGATGAAATACCTGAACTTATTGTAATATTTATCTTTTGTCCATTCTTTTCAAAATTCAGTTTTTCTATTTTTTTAAAAAGCTTCTCAACCAGTATCAGAGTACCGTTTCTGTCCGTATCAACAGCTACTATTACAAATTCATCCCCACCGTAACGGGCAATAATATCCGTTTCCCTTGTAGTTGTTTCTAAAACACCGGCTAGTTTTTTAAGAACATCATCTCCAAGCAGGTGTCCATACGTATCGTTAAGGTGTTTAAATTTATCAACGTCAATGATCACACAGGAAAATTCATCCCCAGTACGACCGAACCTTTTGATTTCCTGATTCAATCTTTTTATTAAATATCTGCGGTTGTGAACGCCTGTCAATGGATCCGTAAGGCTCAGCTCTTCAAAAAGTTTCTTTGCTTTATCAAGTTCGTCATACAGCCCTCTTAAGTGGAGCATTGTTCTTGTCCGGGCTATGAGTTCCGTTAAGTCAAACGGTTTAATAAGATAGTCGTCTGTTCCTATTTCCAGCCCCTCGATCTTATCCTTCAAAGTGGTATATGACCCTGTAACCATAATAACCGGTGTATATTTTTTCTCGGATTTTATTTTTTTGCATACTGTAAGTCCGTCTACTTTTGGAAGATCTACATCAAGAATTACTAAAGAAGGTTTTATTTCTTTGAATTTCAGAAGTGCCTGTTCTCCATCATGAACTGTAAAGTAAGCATACCCTTCTCTCTCCAAAACCTCTTCTATCGATCTTGCAACTTCTTTGTCATCGTCAACTATTAGTATTTTCTCTTTTTTTTTATTGTTTTTCATTTGAATATTCCTTTAAATCAGTTCACAGTTCGGTTTTCGTGATTCGGTTATCGGATATCGGTTATCGACCCATACACACGAAACCCGATCCACGATCCACGAACCACGACCTATTCCTCAATCGTGTACCCGAAACTGCGTATATTCTTGATAATATCCCCGGCCCTGCCGAGTTTTTTCCTTAAATTCCTGACGTGTACATCCACGGTTCTTTCTACAACTATCTTTTCATCCCCCCAAAGATATTCAAGTATCCTCATGCGAGAAAACACCTGGCCCTTCCTGGAAGAGAGAAGTTCCAGGATCTTAAGCTCCGCAAATGTAAGTTCCACTTTCTTTTTGTCTACCCGTACCTGACATCTCCTGGGATCTATCACTATATCATCACTGACGTTAATTTCCTTATCGACACCCTCTAGCCCACGTCTCCTTAAGACAGCTAATATTCTTGCCTTTAATTCCGTCAGTTCAACCGGTTTGGTCAGATAATCATCCGCCCCAATATTGAGACCACCAACTTTATCAACCACCTCACCTTTTGCCGAAAGCATTATAACCGGTATCAGTGATAGCCTTTCCGACTCTTTTAACTTTTTGCATATTTCAAACCCGTTGATCCCGGGAAGACATCTGTCTAATATAATTAGATCCGGTGTTTTCTTCTTTAAATAGTCAAATAGCTCCTCGCCGGTTAAAATCCCTCTGGCAGAGAAACCTTCTCCGGAAAGATACTCGCAAACAGCATCAAGTATCTCTGATTCATCATCAACCATCACTATTCGTTTTTTGTTCATATTATCTTCCTTATTCGTGGTTCGGTTTTCGACACCCGATCCCCGCCCCCCGCTTACCTCTTATCCCTTACCGCTTGTCCCTTAAACCTCTCTCTAACGTTAATGTCGAGATCTTCAC
>JABMSC010000004.1 GCA_013204685.1 Candidatus Omnitrophota bacterium
AATGTCCGAGGAAGTGCCGAGACCTCCGGGCTCGGTCAATCTCAATACCGGGCGAGCAGCAAAGAAGGTGGCCAACAGCTACAAACTCCGAACTACGAACTCCCAACTTATTTCACGAACCACGAACAACGAATTACGCCCTAACAGCGCACAAAAAAACCCGGCTCGCTGTGAAGCGAACCGGGTTTTTTTGTGTTCAAGAATTAGAATTCACTTAGAAGCTAAGTTTTACAGTACCAACTACATCAGTAGCAACGTGGTCGTTCGGGGATTCAAAATGATCGCCCGGCACAAACCATGCTGAGAGAAGACCAAAAGATACGTCTTCTGTGTAATCCCAAGTTACCTGAAGATCAACTTCGCTACCGATATTCTTTGAAGTATGAATACCGCCAGCTGTACCGACTGTACCGCCAGCTACTTTATCAAGCCAGAAGTAAGTATATGCAGCTGAACAAGTAACATCGTCCATCGGCTCAACCACAATTTTACCTTGTATCTGATGCTGGTTTGTAGCACCGTTAGCACTTGCAACTGCGCCATCTTGTACATCCTGTCTGGTTGGGTAATACAGATTCTGGAACTCTCTAATTGCTGTGATGAAACGGCCCCTGTACATTGGATCCCAACCACTGTATCTACCGTCTTTGTCTACTGCATTACCGGAATAGAATACATATTCCAAGCTGGCAACTGGTTTCCAGGCAAAGTCGTCCTGGAATGTACGGCATTCTACAAATGCATTAAGCATCCATGCGCTTCTTTCTCTTTCCTTGAAGAAAACAGGATCTCTGTACTGACCGCCCTGGTAAGCCCCTTCAAGAGCGACTGTCCAGTCTTCGATCGGATCCATGCTGCCTCTTAAACCAAAAGTATGGACATCATTGCCATAGTAAGGATTTGTTGATATGCCAGTTGGTGCAGCAACACTTACTGTGTATGCATCCTGAGGCAACCTGTCCTGCTGGTACCAGTAGTATGCTTCAGCTTCTGCGTTGTAGCTATCAAACACGTAACCTAGGTTACCGCCCCATAGGGTTACATCATCAGCAACTCTCAGCTGATGTTCCTGAATTTTTGCAACTACTACGTCGAGTGTCCATGGATCCCAGTCAAAAGTAGCCCTGATAGCGTCAAAAGAATTGATCGCTGTGTATTCAGGAGCATACAGACTGTCTGTAGGGTTCTGAAGGCTGTTGCCGACGATCATGCCGCGGCCAAACCAAAGGTCCTGACGACCTATCCTCAATGTAAGAGGAGAGTATAAGAACTCTTTGAGTTCGATATAAGCCAGGTCAGCAACGACTGAAAAGTCATCAGCACTGTTTTTTCCCAGTCCGCTTTCAGCTGTCACGTTTGTGGTGACCTGGAGGTTTTCACCCCATACCCTCTGATTGACGAGTCTTATGACACCGGATACGTTATCAGTAAGATCAGCATCGATCTGGATCTCAGCTGTGCTCTGCAGGAAAGTGTCCCAATCATCCGAACGAGTGGAAATACCAAAACCATCATCAGTGCCACCCTTTGTGTCCAGCTGATAGTGCCCTCTCGCAAAAGCGCGCTGCGTGATGTCACCGCTGATCTTAATACTCTGTGTTTCTGCATATGCTACTGTGGTAAATGCAAACACAAGTGCCACAACGCATAAAATTTTCAAAAATCTCATTCTACCTCCTTGTAAAGGTATTAGTAGTTCTGAAACGATTATTTATAATGAACAGTTTATCTGTTCTCGTTTTTCTATATAAGTATCGCCCTGATAATGACGGTTTCCGGCAGACCATTCAAAAATTTTATTTCCTCCCCCCTTTCTTTGCCAGAATTGAAACCGACTTTGGCGGTACATGCTAAGGTTATTTTAAAGAACATAAAAATATAAACCACAACATACTAATGTATTTTATTGCACATCCAAATTAAAAAGTTTATATGAACGTACAATTTACGTTAGCTTAGTGCTTTGTTATTTGGTGAAAGTATAGCATGAAAACGTTGCAAGTCAAGGGAGAAAATGGTAATTTTTTTTCGTTAAGGGAATAGAAGTTCAGGAGTTTAATGAGTATTCGGAGTCAGGGTTAGTGCCTGGTGCTGAGTATCAAACGCAGCACTCAGCACCCAGCACTCAGCACTAATCGCATGTCCCCTACTATTATAGCTTCTCTACAATCTCCTCCGAATTCCGTATAATTGTATTTTTAATTTCTTCGGAATCCGTGAGGGATGAAAGTATTTCCTCCCTCTTATCTATGGTGAGAAGATCCTGCGGCGAATGGGCGTCTGTATTTAATATCAGTTTGGTATTAGTATTTGTAGCCGTGTCAAAAACATGTTTATTTGTGTTTGAATGCCCTCCCCGGCATGTAAGCTCCAGATATACTCCTTTTTCTTGAGCCAGTCGCGCATCCTCTTCTGTAATATTACCCGGATGAGCAAGTATATCCACTCCTGCTTTGATCGCGGCGGCATTTGTCCCGGGAAGAACGGGTTCGACGGGAGACTCTCCATGCCCGACAACTATTTTTACACCTTTTTTCCGGGCGAACTTGACAAGTTCCGGAAACACCTCCACGGGAACATGAGTTATCTCAACCCCGGGCAAGACCAGAATATCCCAGTATTTATTGAGCACTTCCGAGACCTTTTTAGTGCCTCGAATAACCTCTTCTATATTTGAATGATCCACGTGATCGGTTATGGCAATGGCTCTGTAACCGGCTACCTGAGCGCGTCTTACAAGCTCACTCGGCAAGAGATCTCCGTCACTTAGCAGAGAATGCGTGTGCAGGTCAATCATTGGGACCTCCGTTACATAATTCAGTTCTGAGTGCTGCCTGCCCGTTAGAAATTCCAAAGGAATTTCTAACGGGCAGGCAGCACGAACCCATGAGCTAACTTATTTCACCAACTTGTTATACAATAATGCAAATACCGCACAGCCAATACCGGCATCAAAAAAACCGTAAACAGCGCCAATAACGCTACCAACGGGACTTACAGTATATCCAAGGTAATAAGATTTTGCCATAGAAGCCGCGGCTCCACTGCCATAACCTGATATGCTAAGCCAGGTAAGCAGAAACATGCTGGCTCCCCATAAAATACCACCTGCAAGAGCGAAAGCTTTAACATTGAATTTCATGATTAACCTCCTTTTTGATGGGTAAGAGTATACCTGATATTTGCTGAATAACCAGTATTATATTGTTATTTCCGTCCCCTAATATCTTCCAGCCACCTATTTAGCTCCAGTGAAAACCGCTGTAGCGCAAGTTTCTCGGGCAAGCTATATGAGATCAATCTTTCATCAAAAACCCTGTCCCTCTCATCCGCGCTTTCATGAATAAATTCTTCCAAGGGCAGAGCAGCATTACAAGTATCACTTTTTCCATCCCACTTTTCATTCACCGGAAAACCATATCTTTTTAATGGGCTGTCCCACGTGGCATCAGCTAATATCACTTTGTTATTAACTGTTATTTTACAGGCTAAATGATATGTAACCGGCAAAGCCTCTGCCAATCCCCTCAAAGGCGCGGGATACTCAAAAGCTAATTCTTTCCATAAAAACGAATACGTGCAATACTTTACAGGAATACTGAGCTTTTCAAACATAATTCCCATAAGATAATGTTTCGGCACACAAAAACCTTTATTGAGTTTCAGGAGTCCCTCCGGCCCTTTCTTTAGACTGAAGAGTTCCGGCACCACCGCGAAAGGAATATCCCGAATGTGCTCAAAAACGCTTATTTTCGCTTCTTCCTGAGTAAGAGCTTCTGTCCATTCCATAAATTTTGTGTCAATGATATTCACTGTACCCCGCTCACAACTATTTATCCTCCCACAAGAATACCTTATCTTTTTTCCGAACCTCAAAAGGCAGCTTTATCCCAACCTTCTCTCCCCTTTCGACAGATTCGACGGCCTCGTGTTCGATCTCCATATCTATTACCTCAGTGAAAGCAGCGGGAGTCTTTTTTCCTGTTATTAATATCTTTTGTCCTTTTTTTAATCCCGTCGTATTGACAATTATTTCAGCAACACCTATTTTTTTATAAAACTTAATTACTTCTCCAAGGTATGTTTTTTTGTATTCTCCTTGAGGTGTACTGCCCAAGTCATCCGGACGTCCGAAAAAGAAACCCTCGGCAAAGCCCCTGTTAAAGGACTTCCGGAGATCCGAGAGAAGATCCTCTTTAAGAGCATCATTTAAACTGCCGTCAAAATAAGCATCTATCGCTTTTCGGTAAGAGGCAGTAACTCGAGCGACATATTCCGGCGAACGCATCCTCCCCTCAATCTTAAAAGCCTCTATACCCGACTCTATTAGTTGGTCAATAAATCCTACAGTACAAAGATCTCTGGGGCTGAGAACATAATCCTCTCCCAAAATATACTCACACTCATCGTCTTTATCCTTAATGGTGAATTCCCTCCGGCATGGCTGAAGGCACTCCCCCCGGTTTGCCGATTTTGAAAAAGAATCATGAGAAAGAAAGCATCTCCCGGAGATACTCACGCACATCGCCCCGTGAATAAAAGTCTCTACACCACAATCGATATTTTCATCACCAATGCGGCGCACGATATCCTGAATGCTCTTAAGATCGCATTCTCTCGCCAGGACTATGCGTTTTACTCCCAACTCGGAATATGCTTTTAAGGCCTCAAAATTTGACACGCTGGCCTGTGTGGATAAATGTATCTCCAGATCCCTCTCTTTTGCCAGAGTTAGAACTGCCATGTCCCAGAGAATAACCGCATCCACTTTTGCTTTTTTAGCCATATCCAGTATATTTTTTATTTTGTCCCGTTCCGAGTCATATACAAGAACGTTCAGTGCAAGATATCCTTTCCGGCCCTTTTCGTGGAGTATGTCCATTACTTTTTTGATCTCGAGAATATCGAAATTACCCGCGGCATGACGCATATTGATCCCTTTGATGCCAAAATAAACGCTATCGGCGCCATTTTCAATCGCGCTGTAAAGCGCGCCCCAGTCTCCCGCCGGGGCGAGTAATTCAGGTTTGGTTTTCATGGGGGTATTATACTACGGGTAAAGAGAAAATGAAAGGAGGAGCAGAAGACCAGGCTTAAGCCTGGTCTTCTGAGTGCCGGGTGCTGGGTGCCGGGTGCTGGGTATCAGACGCAGCACTCAGAACTCAGCACTCAGAACTAAATAATATTAGCTATGAGTTCATTAAACCGCTGCTACAGTTTCTCTCGAAAGCATCTCGATCGCGACCTCGGCTGCTTTCTTGCCGGAATAAAGCATGCCGCCAAATGTCGGCCCCATGCGGGGAACGCCATAGGCAGTAGAAACCGCCATACCAGCGACGATGAGACCGGGATGGATTTCGCCCGTATTCTCAACTATTAAGTCTTCTGAAGCCTTAACATCCATAGGACCGAACTCTGCCAGTTTCAGGATGTTTCTCCTCTCAAGCGCTTTTGCCACATGTGCATCATGGCCGGTACAATCTATGACCACTTTAGCTTCCAGAGAAACAGGATCTACACAAGTGATGGCTCTCGGAAGAGCCCCTACAGGTGTCCAGTTTATTACCACACCTTCCACTCTGCCGCCCCTGTAAACAACATCATCAACTTTTGTCATATTAAGTATCTCGGCGCCTGCATCACATGCACTTGATATAAGCTTAGAACAAGCATGCGGACCCGGCACAGTAAATAGACCCTCTTCCACCTCTTTGTAAGGTATACCTATATCATCAAGGATCTCCTGAGAAGGAGCCCTGAAGGTAACCGTATTCATGAGATATCCGCCTATCCAGAAACCGCCTCCTATATAGTTGTTGCTTTCGACAACAAGAGCCTTAACCCCTGCCTTTGCAAGATCTCTTGCAGCGACAAGACCACTCGGGCCCCCGCCTACTATGATCACATCGTTCGTGATATGATCTTGGAACCATTCAGTAAATTCTCCTACAATCGCTTTTGTTACTTGTGCTTCACCTATTTTTGCGAACATGTTTCCTCCTCTTTTTAGTTAACATAAAAACAAAAAAACCCTATGCCAATGCATAGGGTTTTTGCGGATTCCGATATTCTGCTTCCTACGCTGGCATTACCCAGATCAGGTTTACGGGTAATCCGCTTACTACGCGGAACTCTCAGAGCATTCACGCCCTCCCCGGAAAATACTGTTATGTCGGATGTATTAAAGCACAAATAAATCTTGATGTCAATATAGGGGAATTTAAATCTGAATCTGCGCTTGAAAACAAACACCTTACCTGCTACAATGCCTTTACAATAAGAGAGAACGCATATATTTATACTAATCGTAAGGATCGGGTACGAATAAAATGAATACAGAGAATCCAAAAAACTGGCCGGAGAAACACCCGGTTAAGGCTAATCTAATTCTGCTCTGTCTTGGTATCTTTTTCGCTTTTTTACTTATGGAAGGCATTCTTAGATTCGCTGATTACTATCAATATATCAAACCTGCAAATCGCGTTAATTTTGAAAAATACAAGAAATTATACAGCGATGAAAGGGACACCGACTATGTCTTTGGGCACCATCCCAACATAAATGTACGTCTGAAAACTGGTGACATCGATTATACATTTATCACAAATTCCGAAGGGCTGAGGGAAACAAAAGAGTATCCATATATTGAAAAAAGCGTCATTTTTTTGGGAGATTCGATCATAGAAGGAACGTCTGTCGAAAATGAAGAAGGACTGGATGAGGTGTTTGAAGATATAACGGGGGTTACTTCCCTGAATTTCGGGCTGGGTTCCGCCAACACCGTTCATGAATATTACTGGTTAAAGGGCAAGTACAAAAAAGAATATAATACAAAATTAATAATTCTGGGTTTTTGTCTGAACGATCTCTGCCAGAATGACTGCCTAAGATACTTTGACGGGTCA
The DNA here is from genome assembly GCA_013204685.1 of Candidatus Omnitrophota bacterium. GTDB lineage: Bacteria > Omnitrophota > Gorgyraeia > Tantalellales > Tantalellaceae > JABMSC01. The sequence continues at coordinate 6,906 of JABMSC010000004.1, forward strand.
AAGGGAAACTGGAAATTTTACAAGTACATTGGTTCTGTTTCCGGGGAAACCCCGTCAACTGCTTTATCCCCGTTGCAAAGGCTGAAAAGTTTTCTGAGAAAATCAAGAACGGTGGTATTCCTATATAGAACATACGGATATTTAAAATACAACATCTTCCAGAAACAGTATAAACCGCCGCTTACCTATGACGAGGTAAGTAACGAAGACAAAGCAAACACAGAATTATACATCAAAAAGATCAATGAGTTCTCGAAAGACATAGGGGCAGATTTTGTGGTTGTTATTTTTCCGAGAAAAATACAACTAACCGCTCAATATGATATATATAAAAGAAAACAGGATGCTTTAATAGAGGTCCTCGAAAAGAACGACATACCGTATATAGACCTCTTTGATATGATCAAAGAAAATTATCTGACCCATCCTGATATCCGCTGGTACAGTGATGACATCCATCCTTCCGAAAAGGGACATCGGTTGATAGGAGAATATCTCGCCCGAGAACTGCCCGACCGCTTTCCCAAGGCCTTTCAATAACGCAGCCCCTGACTAATTAGAAATATTGGCTCTTAAAATAAAAAAGACCGCATCTTGCGGTCTTTTTTATGGCGTCCCCGACAGGATTCGGCGCCTCCAGGCTCTTTTTATTTTACTATTCCTCGCTATCACTCGTAATAGAAAATATTTTCGCCTTCCGGTCGGCCACCCGATACCTCGCTGGAAGTCGCTTGCTCGCCAACTCGCAAGCTCCCTTTATTAAAGGCTCGGTATCTCCCTTCGAATCCTGTCGGTCCCGCCGGGCATAAAAATACTCATAGCGTACCGCTATGAGTATTTTTATGGCGTCCCCGACAGGATTCGAACCTGTGACCTACGGCTTAGGAGGCAGTCGCTCTATCC
>JABMSC010000050.1 GCA_013204685.1 Candidatus Omnitrophota bacterium
GGAGGAATTTTATAATTACCTCCTGGGCAAGGCCAGGGAACTCTGGATCGACGTGAGCCGTTTCCCGGCGCTTTCCAACTATATCGTTTATGTGTCGCTGTTCGATGCGGTGGACCGCTCGCGCGTCATGGACGAGCTTGACTCGCTTGAGGATCGCATCAAGAAGACCGAGTATAAGAACGACACACAGCGTGAACTGAACACCCTGTCAAAGAACCTCGCGATACTCAGGAACATATTCGATATCACCCTCACCAGGACCGACTATTTTTATTACCTGGACAACAAAAGTTCTTTTGACGTTTCGGGGTACCTGGCGTTTATCCGCCGTGAAGCGCCCAAATACAGGTTACCGGATACCGTGAGCGCGGGAGTGGAAAAACTGGATTCTTATCTAAGCGAGATAATCAGGTTTTACGAATATTCTTTCAAGAGGGACGACGCTTTTCTGGAGAACCTGGTTTTCGACGACGCGCGCGGCGGAAAAAGGAACGCCATGGTCATGACGGGCGGGTTTCACACGGAGAACCTGTGCGAACTCTTAAGGAAACAGGGCATATCTTACGTGTCGATACTGCCGAAATTCACCAGCGAAAAAGATTACGAGAGCCCGTATTTCCAGCTTCTCGCGGGCCAGACCACCGATGTCCAGCAGTTCCTGCGCTCAGCGCTCGCCCAGGCCTCATCCGCGGCGGCGATGATGCAGGTGGCGAGTATGAATTCGAAAGAATTAGCCGAGGCAGTATGGGGCAGGAGCAGCGTTGAGGCGTATAGGGACGAAATCGCTCTAAGAACGATCCTGGAAGAGTGGGCCGGTCTGCATGGTCCCCAAGGGGCCCAAGTAACTGTTACTCAAGATGGCAAGGAGTTATTCACGGTAAGTAAGGGGTCTAACCCGTCGGCAAATAGAATTACTTTTGATATAGCTCAGCTGGAAGGTGTTGCGGACAGATTGAACCGCACAGTGAATGATGAAATTATAGATCCGAAAATACGCGTTGCGATGGAGGCAGGAAGCTTCGAGACCTTAACTGACGAAAATGAAGCTGTTAAGGCGGCCGTGGAATTCTTTAGAGTTCAGGCGAAGGCAAAGGGTATTGCCGGCACACCGGCTGCTCGAGAGCTTAACAAAGTTGCTGATGCTCTGGAGGCTCTTGCTAAAGAAGGAAAGGTGAGTTTATTGACTGGCGTTACGGGTTTCTCGGGGCACGCCGGCGGCCGTGGTATATACATAAATAAGGCAGCAGTAACAGATATTGCAAGTTTAACAGGTTTAATAATACATGAAGCTGTGGCTGGGTTTTCACATCTTCATTCTATAAGTCATATAGCTGAGCAGCTTTATCTTAAAGCAAAAGATGTAACTTCTGAAAGTCTTGCTAAGATTGGAGAAAAAGGGAATATGCGTGAGCTAGCCGTATGGGATGTTAGAGTTTCCCCAGAGGAGCGCTGGGTAGGAGGACGTGACATAGCCGCTGCAGGAAAGGCAGAGCCTCCTCAGGTGCTAGTTGCAGAAGGTGAAACTAATGCAATTGCCGGTAAAATGGAAACTTATTTTATGGTTGATGGAAAAAAGGGCACTATTGCTCCTATGGGAGCTAAAGTGGTGAGAGAAATGCTGGAGGCAGGGTTGGACCTGCCCTATGTTTATTATGAAACGGCGGATGGGCAGAAGGGTGTAATAATTGGATGGACATTGGGAGTACAGCACCATCATCTAGTGGCCAAAGTGCCTGAAAATGCCGCTTATATTGAAGGTACGATTGCCAGTACGGGTTCATCGCGTGAAAATGGAGTATTCGTCACAGGTGATATGGACCTTACCCCTAAGTGGAGGAACTTGGACCGGGATTTTATGGTAATGGATTTTCTGGGTGTTTTAAAAAATGCAGGTGTTATGAGAGAGGAGTTTGTGTATGTCTCCGGGGATGAAAAAGGTAAAGGCATAATAATCATCGATATAATTACCGGTAAACCCATTGTGTTCACACCACCGGGTTTTACAGGAGAGCACCAGGGCCATTCAGACGTAGTAAGGGAACTTAACAGACAAATGTATCTGGACGCGGTTGATCTTATTAATTACGACAAAAGCCGTGCGGACCGGCCGCTACCCAGCAGATTTCTAAAGACAATTAATGATAGTCTGCCAAAGGATGAAAAGATTTACACGGTCGATAGTGACGAAAATCTTGTGATATTGAGGGATGAGGACTTTTTAAGGAGAGTTGCAGGATCAAGATATGAACAGGAGCATTTGTACGATCCAGGCACCCAACGTATGTATAACCTTGACTTCGGGCAAGCACGTAGGAACTTTGAAAGCGGAAGTCCGGATACAACTGTTTTAACTACGCAATTTGCAGATAATGAAGAATATGAAATGTTTGCCATGGCACATCCGGATTTACACAGGAAATTATTAGAGTTTATTCGTGATCGGCTAAAGGGTGATGTGACGATGGTCTCACGCAAAAGAAAGAGAAGTGGGGAACTTGACAGATTAAGCGATGTGCCGATGCTTGATGATGATGTTATGTTAGTTGATATTGATGATCCTCGAGCCCGCCATGAATACAGGGCAACTCTCGGTAACAAAGGCGCAAATCTTGGTGACATGAAAAGACTCTTCGGGGATGATGTTCCCGATGGATTTATTATAACAACCAACATGTACAGAGAATGGGAGAGGAATTTAAACAGGTTAACTGATGATATGAAACAAAAAATACTGACAAAAATAAGGAATCTTATTTCACAAGGTAAATTATCATCAGAAGGAGGGAAGCTGGATGTTTCAGTAAGAAGCGGTGCGTCAGTTACAATGCCGGGACTTTTGGATACAAAAACTGATATAAGAACTATGGATGACATTCTTAAAGCAATTCAAGCTGTTTTTGAATCCTGGGCTACTAAGAAAGCATACGATTATAGGGAACAGCATAATATCCCACACGAACTGGATATGGCTATCATCATCCAGCAGATGGTTCATGGTGATAAAAATGACGATTCATTTACAGCTGTAGTTTTTTCCCGGGATCCTAATACCGGAAAGGAAGGGCTGTTTGGAGAATGGCTTCAGAGGGCTAAAGGGGAAGAGCTGGTCGGTGGAAGCAGAACTCCTTTGAGTCTGGAGGTTTTCAGAGAGAAACATCCGGAATTATATAAAGAGATCGAACGAAAAGTAAAAAGAGCGCGTGATTATTATGGATATGACCAGGATATTGAACTCACAATTGTGGATGGTAAAGTATATGTGCTTCAGGCAAGAGGCTTGGTATTCAGTTCCCCTGCGAAAGTTGGGTTGCTTCAGGAAGATGTCTCTGAAGGAAGACTTACAGAGAGCGAAGCTTTTGAAGAGGCATCTACACTTATGGGCAAGGTTCTTACGGCTTTATCATATCTGGATAATCCGAATGAAAGTGATAAAGCCGCTCAAGGCAAAGGATCATCACCAGGGGCTGTGGTCGGCAGGGCAGTTTTTCCCGTAAAAGTAATTTCAAAAGTAGACGGAAAACTGATAACGGACATTAAAGCGACGCTTGATAAGATCAATGAAATGAAGGCTAAAGGAGAAAAGGTTATTTATGTTGCTGAAGAAACAGCTTCTGAAGAATATATCCTCATTGAAGCTGCTGATGGGGTCATGACTTTAAAGGGAGGGACAACGAGCCATGCAGCAGTTAATGCCAGGGCACTGGATAAAACGGCCGTAGTCGGTATTAGCACTCTCTTTTTCAGAGGCTCCGGAGATGAGAGGGTCTTAATAGGCAGTATAACCGGTCGTCCGATAAGAGAAGGAGATATTCTTAGTATAAGCGGAAATACTGGTCTTGTTTATGCAGGTGCGCAGGAAAGAGGTGGCATAGAACTCACCGAAGAAGGGTATCCAATCAGTATGGCTGAAATAATGGAAATTGTCCAGAGAGCTGAGGGTCTAAGGCAAGATAGAGAGAGGGTTCTCGAAGATAAGCCGGTTGTGGTTGTTTCATCGGAGATGGCCGGTACGATGTTGGCGGATGATAGAGATATGCCGGAGATAAAGGTTATAGGAATAGGAGGGCGTACTCGTGAACAAATTATTGCTGAAGCTACGAGGAAAAGAAGGGCCCCAGCAAGGAGAAGTTCAGGATTCGTAAGCGTTTCGGTTGAAGGCAGCATAGAAGGAGTTAGAAAGGAATTTCAAGCGATAATAGATGGGCTAGAGAGGGACAGGGAAAGAAAAAGAGGCAGCAGGATACGCGGCGCGAAAAGCAGAGAGAGAGTGCCTTTTGTTATCAGCCAGACAGGGACAGGAGAGATGTTTGTTAAGTTCGGCACATATCACAGCGTTCTTCGAACAGCTGCTGTAGGCAACGTTGTAGCAGAAGGGAATATTCTTTTTGGGTCGGGGATAATTGAATTTTTCGCCCGGGGCTATCGCAAGGGAGAAGTTGGCTCCAGAGATCTTATAGCTAAAAAAGAGCGGCAAAAAATCGAAGCCGCAAAGGTTTTCCGGGACCGCCTGGAAAGAGATGATTATATCGGAGCGCTACTTGACGGGTTTACGCTGCATCTTGCAGAGGGACGGGATGAGGAGTTCCAGTATAAACCGCTTTCCCGATCTGCTATAACCGGGAATATCTCTAGCGGTCTTGATAACGAAAAAGTTGATAGAGACGGAAAAACTGAAGAAGAAAGGTGGCGTGACAATTCAAGGGTGGATGAGGAGAATGTTAACCAACCGGTAAAAGATTCTGTCCAGGAAGAGGCGAAAAAATTGCTGGAAGAAAAATGGACTGACACAGAAGGTATAGAAGGTATAGAAAGTGTGGTAAGAAGGATACTAGGGGAGAGATTAAAGGAAAGAAGAGTTCCTGAAGCTGAAGCAAAAGCTGAAATAGACAGTACAATAAGGGGAATCAAAGAAAAGTTAGAGGCCATGGCAACGCCGGAGGAGGAGCGTACAGATGAACAAAAAGAATTAGTGCTGGGATGGATGATGACCAGAGTTGAAATGGATGAGAACGGAAAAGAAAAATTCATGCTTGGCACTTTAAGCGCCCTGGCTGTTGACTTTCTTGGATATCTGCAGGGAGTGGTGAGGCGGCCAGAGATGCTGAGGAAAGCTGGGGCTAGCGAGGAAGATATAAAAAGATCGGAAGAATTGAGCCAGCATACTATTCAGGAATATATACTGCATGAGGTTCTGGAGGGGTACATTCATGGGGAAACCGCCCACCATGATATCATTGCAATAACAACCGATGTATTTAACCTGGGAGCGGTCATTGCAGCGAGGGCGCCTGGTGAATCGGAAGACCCCGCTTTTACCGTGGCCGATGCGATAGAGAGAGGAGAATACGGAAGAACGCCTCTTGGGGCTCTCCTGCGAGAGTTCATCAATATTGGTCTGAGTGCTGCGGCGACCAGTAACGGGCTTAGAAAATGCCGTCAAAGTGAAGATCTCAATATAGTGCTGGCAATGGTTTCGGAGGATACAATGTATGATGATGGATCCAAGGTGAAACCCTTCAGTAAAAAAATGGCCAGGCACACGGGCAAAGAATATAGTGTCAACAGTCAACTTGTCCTTTGCACTCCGGAAACACTTGAGGATAAAATGGAATACGCAATGACGCTTATCTCAAAGTCGAAGAACCCGGCCAGAGCGCGTGTAACATTTGTCGTGGCCACGGATTCAGAGAATTCAGAAGAATTTGAAAATGACAAGAACACGGAATTTAATGGCCTCAAGGACAGGTTTGAAGGTAAATTTGGTGAAGTGGGAGATACCCAGGGGCACGCGGCAGGGATAGTACCGGTTGCTTTTGATCCCGCCAGGCCGACGCACAGGTTTGACATTGTCCAGATGATGGGGCTTGGCACCGTGATGGGGGAGTACAGCCGCGCGGAGAGAGATATGATACTTCAGAAGCAGTCGAGAACCGATCCCGCCCTGGAGAGCCTCGGAAGAAGCGTTGTGAATATATTTGTCAATATGACTGATAATGGGAGCGATATTATACGAGAGAGTTTTACCAATGACGATGGTACTGTCGATACGAAGAAATTTATGAAGGCATTTACGATGGGCATGCGATTGATGAAGCTTAAGAAGATAAATTTCGAAACAATGAGAGATCACATGAATTCCATGGCTTTTATACTTGAGTCGGTGTAATCGGAGCGTATCCCCCGGGGGCACACCATAGCCCCCGCATAAGTCCTCACATATACCCCACTATATCGTTAAAACATCAAAAAGCTAGGATTAACCATTGATTTTCCTTAATATATTTGTTATTATAGATATTGTAAATATCACAAAAAGTAAGTTATTTTTAGTGATATCCGGCTATATGCCGAGTTGGCAATAGTCGGTAAGTGTTTTCTACGCTCTAAGATACAAAAAAGCGTTAAATAAGTCGGAACCATTATTCGCCAAAAAGGGCAATTAATGGCAGGGCCTTGTGCGCTCTGATTTAGTTAACGTGTTTAATAAGAAATCTGTTTTAAGGCCGAAAAATAGGCTAAAAAACGGCAGGGCCTTGTGCGCTCTGATTTAGTTAACGTGTTTATTAAGTGTGGAAAAGGGAAATCCAGTGAGTAAATTGTTTACTAAAAAGAACAGATTATTTGATTGGCCCATTTGCCGCAGAAAGCTATTGGGAGTTATTTCTACTCTTATGATTCTGCAATTCACCATAGGGGTGCCGATCTCTGATGCATTGTCCCCCCCACCCGGGATCACTAATCCACTGGTATTGAGGAAAGCGGCTGCTTATTTGCAGAGGCTTGGTGTTCGGGTAGCTGAATCTGATTATGAGAAAGATTTACTCCGGCGGAACAACACATCCTGCATGGTTCTTTACTCCGGTACGCATTTAGTTGATCAGGGTATGACTGAGGACATTATAGGGTTTTTGCGTGAGGTGGTAAGTAAAGAGACACAAACTTTGATGCAGATACTTTCTTTTACGGATGAGGGTAGATACAGAAAAATCAAGCAACTTATAATTGAACTTTTTCCTCCTGAGGGCAGTGATCTCCCGGAAAACGAATATGTAGATCAAATAGTGGCCAGGGCCTTTGGGTGGCTTGCCCTTGTGGATAATGGAATATTATTCCGGGATGAGGTTTCACCGGAGGACCCCGGGTTTATCGATAAAATCGAAGAAGCAGTAAGGGCGAATAAAGACAATTTGTTCACTGAAGAATTTTGGAATCCTAAATTGCGAAAGGAACGTATATGGGATCCTAAGATAGTGGATGATAAAATGAGGGCCATGCATAGAGAGGAGGATCAGTTTTTTGTTCTTGCGCCGGATGAGGAAAAAGCTAACGATAATAGTGATATGTTGAGAACTCTGGCGGCGCGATTTCGTGAAAAAAGGCACCAGGAAGGTATACGCTTAAGAGAAGCATATGACGAAATACTAGTATCTATTTTGACTAATTTGAAAGCAGACCCCGGCTCAGCTGACGATGATCCCGATGAGGTTTTGATCAAAGCTTTTCGTGATAATGGTGTAAAAAGGATATTGGAATTAGGCTGCGGAGATTGCACCTTTATGATGTCCTTGATCACAGTAGCTCAAAGAGCGGGATGCACGTTAACCGGCATAGATAGGGACCCTTCACATACCGAAGCCGAAGCGGCAGAGATGAGCCGCTCCGGCGTTACAACGATTTACCGGGGAGATGCGAATAAATTCAAGGATGAAGAAGGTTTTGATCTGGTAATAAGTTCCGGTGTCATGTCTATGTTCGGTTCATTACCCATGGGAGAGAGATTGAATTGGAGAGCATTGAAGGATGCGCTGAGCAATGCCTTAAATCTTGCCGGGAAATCAGTGAGCCTCTTAAATAACCGGCCACGATCTGCAGTATATATTAATTCTTTCGGGACGGTTCTTATGCTTTATGAGAAAGACTTAGAGGAGGTGTCAGAAGTTATCAGGTGGGATCGTTCCAGGTTGCCAGATTCTGAAAAGATATATTATATGATCGATGATATTCGCGGGAAAAAACTGTGGGAATATTTACATAAAAAGGCTGCAACTTTGGCTGTTCTTGCAAAGAAAAAGTCACAGCCGCATGTTCATGACGAGGTCGCTAAAATACCATACGATGCGATAGAAGCACGGGTATTGGGCCTTGACCTGATATCTTCCAAAAAGAGCGAAGAGGTTTCGTATGATTTAAGATATGATGAATCCAGGTTAAGCCCTACGCAGATAGAGGTAATAGAAGAGTATGTAAGGATACTAAATAAAAAATTCGGTCTTTCGGCAAAAGCTATTGGTTTTCACAAAAAAGATGGAAGTAAGAAATCTCTGATAAGCGTAGAGCTTAAAAATAAACGCAAGGAAGTTATAGGAACAGGTGAAGTGGATATTTCCGAGGAATATGATCTAAAAGAATATATCCTCAGGATAACAGGCATGTTGAATATGGCAGTGGCATCTTCCAATATAAGAGAAGGTGTTCTGTATGACAATGCCACTGATCATGAGAGGCGCCTTATGAGCTACATAAGGTATCAGTGCGCTTCAGTAATAGGTGAAGAAAACAACCATAAGATTCCGGAGAGCTTCGACCAGCTGCTCAAGTTTCTTAAGGTTTTGCCTTTGCCCGAGATGTGCAGGGTAAGTATAGAAAAAATAATTGAAAATTACAACACAGAGGCCAAGAAGGCGTTAATATCAGTATAATTTTTCAGACGGATCTTTTGAAAAGCCAGAAAGGCCCAGATCTAAATCTAGTTCCTGAGCCCGCCTTTTTACCTCATAAACTGCAATAGATGTACCGTGAATATGCATGTGCCTACGGCATGCCGTGCCCCTACATTTTTGCTTTCAATGTGATATAATAAACCATTACAACCGAAAGGGACGTCATGCAATATCGCAAAATAGCCAATTCTGACCTCGATGTATCCGCCATCTGTCTCGGGAGCTGGGTCTTTGGAGGTGATCCCTGCTGGGGAGAAGCCGAAGACGCCCGTTCTGAGCGAGTGGTTGCCGAGGCACTGGCCGGCGGGATCAACTTTATCGACACCGCCCCCATCTACGGCAGCGGGCGCTCTGAAGAAGTTATCGGCAGGGCCATAAAAGGAAAGAGAGACAGCGTTATAATTGCCACAAAGTGCGGGCTTGAGAAAAAAGGCCATTCCATACGTCCTAATCTTTCAGCTAAGTTCATAAGGGAAGAAATAGAGCGGTCCTTGAGGCGCCTTCAGGTAGAGCGGGTAGATCTTTACCAGTGTCACTGGCCCGACCCCAACACTTCCGTCCGGGAAACGTTCGGTGAATTGAATAAGCTGGTCACCGAGGGAAAAATTAAACATATCGGCGTGTCCAATTTCAGCAGGGAAGAGGTAGAGAAAGCATTAAGAGTTGCGCCGATAATTTCTAACCAGGTGCAGTATTCACTTCTCTCAAGAGATGTCGAAGACGGGCTAATGCCTTACTGCAAGGAAAATGATATTTCAATTCTTTCTTATGGTTCTTTGGGCGGCGGGATATTAACGGGTAAATACAAAGAACCGCCACCCGTTAAAAGGGGCGATGTAAAGGACTTCTTTTACAGGTATTACACCGAACCATACTGGAGCAAGGCAAAGGAGTTTGTCGCTGTGCTTAGAAGGATAGCCGACGGAGGCAATGTTCCGGTGTCACATGTTGCTATTGACTGGGTGACTTCCCACCCGGAGGTTGCCAGCTGCATCGTAGGGTGCCGCACGCCCGAACAGCTTAAAGAGAACGTGAACGCAAGTGACTGGAGTTTGAGCGACGAAGAACTTGACTTGATCGAAGAAGGGTATAGAAGAATATTTGTCAAATAATCTTGTAGGGGCACGGCATGCCGTGCCCCTA
>JABMSC010000005.1 GCA_013204685.1 Candidatus Omnitrophota bacterium
AATGTCCGAGGAAGTGCCGAGACCTCCGGGCTCGGTCAATCTCAAAACATGGCACGCCCACAAGTACACGAATCACGATCCCCGAACCACGAACCCCGAACCAAGGCCATTCAGCAATAACTAGCATTTTCGGGGCGCTAGATGAAGGCAAAGCTGAGTTTTTGGGGAGTGGAAAGAGGTTTATACATTTAATTGGAATTTTTGTGTGTAATCCCATATAATGTATAAGACAATACACAACAAACAAAGGAGTCAAAATGCGAATAATTCCTTTTCTTTTAATATGTGCTTTCCTTATAAGCGGATGTGCATCCGCTTCCAAACACAGGCAGCTGGTCCAGGATGACACGGGTGACAGGCTTACGGTCGGAACTGTCCAACGTAAGATCACGATAGGGATGCCTTCGGCTCAGGTAGCAGAAATACTTGGTTCGCCAAATGTTGTCTCTACAGACGAGGAACGCCGAGAGGTCTGGATCTATGATAAGATCTCAACTGATGTGACATATTCACAAAGCGAGGCAGGAGCAACAATCCTCCTTGTTGGCGGAATCGGCGGTTCGGGTTCAAGGTCAACTTCACAACGGACCCTGACTATCATTATTAAATTCGACAACGACGGCCGTGTTCGAGACTTTGCTTACCATACGTCACGATTCTAAAACATATCGGAGAGAGAAGATGCTTAAGCATTTTAAGATATCTATTATTCTCATCTTGTGCATATCTGTTGCAGGATGTGCAACTATGCCCAAAGACCTCTTTAAACCTTCTGAGAATGCCCTTAAACAGCGTGAAATCCAAATAAGAGAATTTGACACTCTGAATGAAACCCAGATGCTTTCCGCTTGCGCGGGGGTTCTTCAGGACCTGGGTTTTACGTTAGATGAAAGTGATAAAGACCTTGGGGTCCTGGTAGGATCAAAAGAGAGGGACGCAAGTGATGCAGGGCAGCTTGCTCTTGCCATTACTGCAGATCTCCTAGCCGCATTTTGCGGTGTATACTCAAATACTTCTTCTACCGTCGACCATATCCAGAGAATACAAAGTGCTGTTGTTTCCAGACTGAGTCTTAAAGGTGAAAATATGATCGTGCGCGTATCCTTCCAGCGCATAGTTTGGAACAGGGCAGGCCAATTATCACGCATAGAATTTATAAATGATCCCGAGCTTTATCAGGGGTTTTTCGATAAATTATCAAAATCAGCATTCCTGGAGGAACATGAAATATAGAAATTTTAAACAGAAACTCAATATTGGACTTTTATTTTTTATGGTTTTTTGTATGTTCCTGGCCGGTTGCGGCACCGCCTCACGCAAGCAGATTTTAGCAGCTGAGGAAAGCCAGGTAAAACTCAGGAGCATGCAGACAAGGGCATTTGATACGACCGACAAGAAACAGGTCATGCATGCGGTTATCAGCACGCTCCAGGATCTTCAATTCTTAATACAAAAATCGGACTATTTCACGGGAACAATAAGCGCCCAGAAAATTTCCAAGGGGGCGCTCTTAAAGGTTAGTGTTACCGTGAGACCCCGCGGCGAAACACAAATGCTTGTCCGGATTAACGCGCAATACGGCATAAAAGCTGTCGAAGATCCTGAAACATACCAAGATTTCTTTGTAGCGTTAGGTAAATCATTGTTCCTGGCGGCAAATCAGGTTGACTAAAGGGGAAAGATGAAAAAGTTTATTATATTAAGTGTTTTAGCCTCTATTGTTGTTCTGTCTTGTCCGGCACATGCAGATAACCCTATTAAAAAGCTTCAGAGAGGCTTATCCAATATTGTTGTTTCCCCGATGGAAGTACCGATCCATGTGTACGGTAATTCAGACGAAAAACCTCCCGTAAGGGTATTTAAAGGCGTAACCAAGGGTGCCATCATAGGAACTTTCAAACTTCTACAAAGAGCTGCAGTGGGCGTATATGAAGTTGGGACCTTCGCTTTGCCCACACCTCATGGCTACAAGCCCATAATGAAAGATGTTAGCATTTCTCCTCCCGATTAAATTAGATAAGAACCACGGCCTATTAATTAAACCGGTGACTTATATAGTCACCGGTTTTTTATTACCCTCATATAGAGCTTGTTTGAGGCCACAACTTATGGAACGCTAGTGAACATAAGTTGTTAAGCCGAAAATAATCCGACGCAATAAAACGTTTCCAACAGAAACGTTAAGTAATTTAGTCGGTAAAGCCTACGTCTTAAGCTCTTTTTTGTGTTATACAATAC
>JABMSC010000051.1 GCA_013204685.1 Candidatus Omnitrophota bacterium
CAATTGTAATGAAACTATCAGCAATATTAAATACAGGCCAGACCCTTAGATCTATAAAGTCGATCACATACCCAAAGCGTACGCGATCAGTAAGGTTCCCCAGTGTCCCGCCCAGGATAAAGGAAAGTGCTATTTTTTCCGGGGTATTCAGTGCATGTGACTTTTTCAAAAGAAAAAATACAATTAAAAAAACTGCTATAATAGCGATGACTATAAACAGGGACGGATGCTCTTTCAGCATCCCGAATGCGGCGCCGGTATTCTGCACTAAAGTAATGTGGAGGATATTATTTATTACCGGGGTGCTGGACCCCTGTTGAACTACTTTTAAGATGTAGAACTTTGAAAACTGGTCCAGCAAATATATAAGAAGGATAATAAGATAATACAACTTTATCAGCCTGTGGATTTTTCTTCTTCTTCCTGACACTTTATACAATTTTTTGCCTGGGGCATAACCTTAAGCCGCTGCTTTGAGATCTTCACTCCGCATGAATCACACAGACCGTATATGCCTTCGTCTACACGCTTTAGAGCGTCGTCAAGGGCGAACAGTCTTTCCCTTTCCTCCTCGGCTAACCCAAGAGAAAATTCCCTGTCATAAAGATCTGTAGCCATATCTGCCATATGAAAAGCATATCCGGAGAGATCCCCGGAAGCATCCTTGTAAGATTTATTTAAAGTATCTCCCTCTATCTTTATAAAATCCTCGAGTATTTGTGCTTTTTTCTTCACAAGTTTAGCTCTTACGCTTGCCAGTTCTTTTTTCGTAAAAGGGCTGCTCGCAGCTTTGCTGACTTTTTTCTTCTTATTGACCATTATCACTCCTTTCTGAGATTATATCATAACATCGAACACATATGTCGAGGGCTTCTTTATTTTTCCCTACGGTCTCCACAAAGTTCCAACACCTCTGGCATTTCCTGCCTTTTGCGCGTTTCACTGACACCTTTAGCGGCAATCCCTGCACGCTTTCCATGCCCCGGCTCGGCTCCTCCATAAGATCCACCTGTGAAACCTTTAAAAGCCCCGGAAAGAGATCTATATCTTTCGCAATAAACCGGCGCATATTTTCATCGTCGGGATATAATTCTACCGCGGCTTCAAGGGAGCTGCCTATGAGTCCCTCCTCGCGTTTCACCTCGAGGAATTTCATAACTCTTTCCCTGATAGCTAATATCTTTTCCCATTTATCATCCAGCTCTTTACTCCCCCAGCCCTTCATGTCTTTTTCCGCGTCAGGCCAGGCAGCTAAATGAACACTCTCTTCCTTAGGGTCATAATTCATATGGTCCCATATCTCTTCAGAGGTAAAAGACATGATCGGAGCCATAACACGGCACAATGTATGCAATACACGGAACATTGCCGTTTGATGCGCCCTTCTTTCAGGAGAATCCGGCTTCTCTATATACAACGTATCTTTTAAAACGTCAAGATAAAAAGAACTTACTTCGTAAACGCAGAAATCGTAGACCGATCTGTAAACCTTATGAAATTCCCAGTTCCCGTAATGTTCTGAGATGTTTTTTGTAAGGGTGTAAAGCCGTGACAGCATCCACCTGTCTATCTCGTTCAAGTCATCAACGTCAAGCGCATCCTTTGCAGGATCGAAATCATACAGATTACTCAGGAGAAACCGGAACGTGTTCCGTATTTTCCTGTAACCGTCCGCGAGGCGCTCCAGTATTTCAGAGGAGAGTTTTATGTCACATTCATAGTCGCTTGATGCCACCCATAAACGCAGAATATCCGCTCCGTATTTTTTCATCACGTCCTGCGGTTTGATAACATTACCCACAGATTTTGACATCTTTTTACCTTCACCATCAACCACAAAACCGTGTGTGAGAACTTCGCGGTAAGGGGCGCTCCCCTTTGTGCCCATCGAAGTTATGAGGGCGGCCTGAAACCATCCTCTATGCTGATCCGAGCCCTCAAGGTAGAGGTCTGCCGGGAAAGAAAGTTCAGGCCTCTCGTCAAGAACCGCCTTATAGCTGACGCCGGAATCGAACCACACGTCCAGAATATCATCTTCTTTCTTAAATTCACCCTTACCGCATTTTTCACATACAGTCCCTGCCGGCAATAATTCTTCGGCCGTTTTCCGGAACCATACATTCGACCCTTCTTCGGCGGTAAGTTCAGCGACTTTTTTGATCATGGAAGTGCATGTAAAAGTCTCCCCGCATGAGACGCATCGAAAAGCCGGGATGGGAACGCCCCAGTACCTTTGCCTTGAAAGGCACCAATCGGGACGCAGTTTCACCATAGCACCTATGCGGTCTTTACCCGCCTCGGGAACCCATTTAACATCATTATTTATAACATTCTCCATTTTGCTGCGCAGATCATTGTGGTCTACGTTCATGAACCACTGTTCAGTTGCACGGAATATTATAGGGTCTTTACACCGCCAGCAATGGGGATATGAATGTGTTATCTCCTCCGCCATGATAAGAGCGCCATCGGAGCGCATCTTGTCTATTATGGCCTTATTCGCCGCGGTAACATCCTGGCCTGCAAATTCTCCGGCTTCGGCGGTGAATTTGCCCTTATCATCTACGGGCATAAGTATAGGAAGACCGTATTTTTTTCCTGTAACATAGTCATCCTGGCCGTGCCCCGGAGCTGTATGAACGCAGCCAGTACCCTCTTCCTTAGTCACATAATCCGCAAGAACGATTGCTGACTCTCTCCCCGCAAAGGGATGGGCGGCCGTTTTGAATCTTCCGGAGACCTCTTTGCCGGTAGCTTCTTCGAGGATCTTAAAATCTTTAATGCCGGCTTTTTTCATGAGATTCTCAACCAGGTCCGATGCAAGGATCCATACTTCCTCTCCAACAGAAACAAATGAATACTTAAAGTCAGGATGGAGAGCTACAGCTACGTTCGCCAGGAGAGTCCAGGGAGTAGTAGTCCATATTACAAAAAACGAAGGTTTTTCTTTGATCGTTCCCTCGGCGGCAAATTTGACAAAAATAGAAGGCGACCGTTTTTCTTCATGCTCCACTTCTGCTTCAGCAAGAGCCGTCTCACAATTTTTACACCAGTTAACGGGTTTAAGATCCTTATAGATGTACCCTTTTTCGTAAAGTTCCGCCAGGGCAAAAAGTATGTTAGCTTCATAATCCTTTGTAAGCGTTAAGTACGGATTTTCAAAATCCCCGAAAACCCCCAGCCTTTTAAACTCCTCGGTCTGTATGCCAACAAATTTCATGGCATACTTATACGCTTTTTTACGGAACTCTACCTGGTCGATCTCATGCTTGGATATTTTAAGCTCTTTGAGGAGTTGATGCTCCACTGGAAGACCGTGACAATCCCACCCCGGGATATAAGGAGACCGGAACCCCTTCATGGAATAGTATTTCACACATATGTCCTTGAGTGTTTTGTTGAGGACATGGCCCACATGTATGTGCCCGTTCGCATAAGGAGGACCGTCATGGAGAATAAAACTTTTTTCCGCATTTTCGTATTTCTCCATTATCCTTTTATAAATATCCAATTCTTCCCATTTCTTAAGAATATCGGGCTCCCTCTGAGGAAGGTTTGCCTTCATGGAAAATGAAGTTTTCGGCAAATTCAGCGTGCTCTTATATTCTACTTTTTTCTCTGACATATCGGTCGTCCATGTTGGCTCTCATTTAAGTGCTGGGTTCTGGGTCTGACACTCAGCACACAGCACACAACACTCAGCACTAAACCCATGAGCTTATTCTACCCTAACCTATCCCGTCAAGTATAGGTCCCAGCTTCTTCAGTGTTTTCTTTGGTATATTCTCTTTTCCGGTGATCAGGGCATCCTTTAAAGCTTGAGCGCATTCACACGAAAACTCCTCCGGCATATTCTTTATGGTGTTAATTATCATCTTCTTGGCCGTCTCCACATTCTTTATTAAATTCGCGATGATCATCTCAACAGAGACGTGCTCTGCCTCCGGCCCAAGATGCCAGGAGTCATAATCTGTCACCAGGGCTATAGTTGAATAACATATCCCGGCTTCTCTTGCCAGGCGCGCTTCAGGCATATTGGTCATACCGATAACATCTATCCCCCAGCTCTTATACAAATAGGATTCGGCTTTTGTTGAAAAAGCCGGACCTTCCATATTTATATATGTTCCGCCATCGTGTATCTTCACATCAAGCCCGCGGTTGGATCTATAGATGAGTTCTCTAAGCTCTGTGCATATGGGTTCCGCAAACTGAATATGGGCCACAGCGCCTTCTCCAAAAAAAGTCGTTGATCTCCCCTGATTAGTCCTGTCCACAAACTGGTCCACAAGCACTACGTCAAGCGGAGCCATTTCTTCTTTCAAGCTGCCAACCGCTGAAACAGAGATAATGCGACTGACCCCAAGTGTTTTGAAACCGTATACATTCGCCCTGTAATTTAATTCTGTGGGGAGGACATGATGACCCTTTCCATGTCTTGGAAGAAAAACCACCTCTTTGCCTTCAAGCTCCCCGATCACATATTCATCAGACGGTTCTCCAAAAGGCGTGGAAATCCTTTTTTTCTCTTTTATTTCGAATTCTTCAATGTGATATAAACCGCTTCCGCCTATTATTCCTATTTTTCCCATGCTTATTCCTTTGTTTTAAATGAGCACATCACTTATGGAACACGAAGTGCGACATAAGTGCTGTGTGTGAACTTACAATCACTTTGTTCCGTAAGTTGCGTCCTCACTTACCTCAAGAACCTTATTCCTGCTCGTCTTCCCGGTCACGATCTTTACATCACACTTTTTAACCTTATATTCCTTAGCAACGAGGTCGAGGAGTGCTTTGTTCGCCTTCCCCCTGTCCGGAGCAGCCTTTACATAAGCTTTTATCCTGCTGCCCGACTTAACAAGTTCTTCCCGCGATGATTTGGGAAATACTTTTATCTCCAGACGCAATTTCAGTCACCTCACTATTCAAAGTCTAACCAGTCTAATTAAATAGACTGTAGATATAGAATATAGCACGAACAATGAACCCGTTAAGCAGCTTAAGCACAAAGAAGACTAAGAGTGGCGAGAAGTCCAACCCTCCAAACTGCAAGGGAAGCCTCCGGAAAGGCGCCAGAAGAGGCTCAGAAATACTGTAAACTATCTGCACTATCGAATTATAAGAATCCGCTCCAACCCATGAAAGAACTATTCTTGCGATTATCGCAATGTACAATATAAAAAATATCGTATTAACAAGCCATATAAGACTGTCGAAAAATATTCCTACCATAATTATGCTTTCCCCTCTGACATCGCCTGGGATCTTTCTTTTGCCTTTATAACAGCTGTTTTTATAATACCTTTAAGGTCTTTTTCTTTAAAAACCGACAATGCCGCCTCTGTCGTCCCTCCCCTAGATGCCACCTTTTTGATCAATTCTTCAGCTGAATCCTCTGAACCGGCCAGGAATTTTGCAGAACCGTAAAGCGTTTGCACAACCAGCTCCCCTGAGGTGAGCTCATCCAGGCCCGCCTCTATGCCCGCTTCAAGCATAGCCTGTGCCAGATAAAAGAGATACGCAGGGCCATTGCCGGAAAGCGCGGTTACGGCATCCATTGAAGATTCTTTGACTTCCAGAACCTTTCCGATCCCTGAAAAAATATGCTTAGTTTCCTCTTTCATGCTGACCATGCTGTTGCAGGAAATGCATGTCATCCCCTCACCAACAAATGCCGCCAGGTTAGGCATAGCTCTTACAATAGGAACTTCGGTCCCTATGCTTTTTGTAATGTCTTCTATTGTTACACCCGCCATGATGGATATTATGAGCTGTCTCGTAATATCCGCGGAGATGTCCCCAGCCAGAGACCCGAAATCCTGAGGTTTGACAGCAATAAGCAGGACATCGGAACCCCTCACCGTCTGAGAAAGATCGCACTGTGAACATCCAGTCCCTCCGGCAAGATTGGCTGACTTCTCTTCTATTTTGTCATACAAACATATATTGTCGGGGTTTAAGATATTTTTGTTGACTATTCCGCGAACAATGGCTGAGCCCATATTCCCACAGCCGATTACGCCTAATGTAATATTATTCATAATATTCACCTTGTAATAAGTAATTTGGTCTATATTCTACAGGTTATTAACGGTTAAAATTATCATAATTTAGGGGATATGTCAATGGGGAGGGTGAAAAAGGCCTGGCAGAGCATCCCGTGCTCAAACATGCGGCCTCACTTCGTTCGGCCGAACTGCGCGCGGAATGCTCTGCCAGCCCTTTTCAAATGGATAAGAACTGTTTTAGCACGGAATGCTTTGGGCCAAGCGGGCAGTGGACTGTGTTCCGTGCGAGTTCCGCAGGCCCGAAGGGCCGAGGACTGTTTGAACACCGGAATACAGCCCACTGCCCGCTTAACGCTTTTAAAAATATCTATCAACGAACCCAAGCACTCGATCATATCCCCTTTTAAAGGGATTATTGCCAAGCTTCTGCTCGAGCTTTCTCTCCTGGAGATAATCAAGAACCCCCAGGCTGCACACATAGCCGGCCCTGCCCTGCGGCAGGTCTTCAAAAGGTTTAGCAATACAGGTCCCGGCCTGGGTGGGAACCTCCAGGAGGCTATCCAGCAGTTCTATCATCCCGTCTACAAGCGCCCCCCCGCCTATTACTACAACTTTATTGATCTTGTCCCACCCTGGAAGATCCTTCATGTCCACAAGAAGTTCTTCCAGGACGGACCTGTTGATGCCCTCATTTTCAGAACATATGTCACTTGTTCCGAGAGACAATACTTTACAATTGCCGACTATCCCATGAAAGAAGAAAACAACCTCAGTCAGATCTTTCCCTATGTCGACGAGAGCCACACCACCTGTTTTCTCCTCATCCGTCAATGCCCTGTATGAAGAGGCAAGCCCGGAAAACACAAATCCGGCCGGGATCAACCCGGCCTGGGAAATACATTTGGTCATGTTATTAAGCACCGAATGATCTACGGTGAGTATGTTTACATCAGCGCCAAGCTTCACGCCTTCCAGGCTCAGGGGGTTCTTTATGCCCTTTTCGCTGTCTATAGAAAAACTCCGTATGATCCTGTGCAGTGGTTCAGTGCCGATCGGCATTTTTACCGTTGAAGCTATATCGACACATTTACTTACATCTCTATCAGTGATCTCTCGTCCGTATTTTGAAAGAAGAAGTGTTCCGGAAGACGGAATAATGTTTACCGAAGTAGAACTTACCGCGGCATATATCTCCTGGATGTTTTTCCCCGTTTTTTTCCGCAGCTTATCGACCGCACCGGCAATAGAATCAATAGCTGCCGCAGCGTCGGTAACAACACCCTTCCGTAATCCTTTTGAAGCTGACCGGCAGGACCCTTCAATTGAACATTCTCCGTTTTTGCCCCACCGTGCCGCTACAAGCGTTATATCTTCGGATCCCGCATCAAGTGCAGCAAAATATTTGTTCATGTCAAGCATGTCGGCTCCCTTATTCGGTTTTCGTGATTCGGTTTTCGGTCCCCAATCCACGACCCGTTATAAATCCCGGAGGAATTTGTAACGGGCCACGATCCACGAATCACGATCCACGATACCCTCTATCCCCCAGCTACCTCGGTGCAATAACTATGTCCTCAAACCTCAGATCAATATACTTTATATCACTCAGATAAATATTC
>JABMSC010000052.1 GCA_013204685.1 Candidatus Omnitrophota bacterium
GAATTTCTAACGGGGCGCGCGAACCACGAACCACGAACCACGATATATCTATTTCCATCACCGACACAGGCACCGGCATCGCCAAAGAAGACCTCAAACTCGTCTTCGACCCGTTCTTCAGCAAAAAAGACAATGGGACCGGTCTTGGATTAAGCGTAGTCCATGGGATAATTGAAAAACACGGTGGAAAGATCGAGGTAGATAGTGCCCCTGAAGCAGGTGCTTCTTTTAAGATCACTATTCCTGAATAACAACTATTTACGATATAGTCTTCAAGAGACCTTTTCTGTATGCCAGCAGGAACGCACTCACAACGATCGGGTCAAACTGCGTCCCTGAATTGTCCTTAATTATCTGAAGCGCCACCTCACCCATCTTTTTCTGACGGTAAGGCCTGTCACTTGTTATAGCATCATATGTATCAGCAACGGCTATTATGCGCGCAATAAAAGGTGTTTCTTCTCCTTTTAGCCCATCGGGATACCCTTCCCCATCATATCTTTCATGATGCGATCTGACCTCTCTTGCTATATCTCCCAGTTCTCTTATGGGGTGCAGTATCGCCGCGCCTGTGATCGAATGCTCTTTAACCTTTTCATATTCTTCTTTTGTCAGCTGGCTGTTCTTATTTAGAATACTGTCCGGAACGCCTATCTTTCCAACATCATGAAGGAGCGCCGCCACATGAAGTGTTTCCTTAAAATTCTTATAGGCCTGGGCTTCCGGAATATCCTCTAACTGTTCCGATATAATAAGAGCATACCTTGTCACACGTTCGGTGTGACCGTGCGTGTATGGATCCCGGGCATCAATAGCCGCGGCAAGGGATATCGCAGTGTGAATAAATATACGATGTTCTCTCTCGTAAAGCTCATGAACCTCAAATATTTTGTCCTGAAGGTCCTGTATAAGCTCGGCATTTGAAAGAGCCATCCCCACGTCATTGGCAAGTGTTGTGAAAAATCCTACCTCCTGCCTGGAAAATTTCATATTAGAAAGTTTTTTTCCCATCACAAATATGCCCATCAGGTCCTTCTTGTAATAAATAGGAATGCATATATTTGCCTTTAAAAGCTCCATCTGTTTTAAAGTAAGCCCCATCAGCTCATACAGCTCTTCATTCTTTTTCGCGTTTTCATCACGGTTGTAAATATCCAGAAGCACCTTATATTCCAGTACACCCATTTCAGATATGGCAAAATTATGTCGTTCCTGGAACATGCGGATCAGCGGATTTTCAAAGGTAAGCCGGATAAAACCCACAGGGATCTTAACACCTTCCGCTCCCTTGCTGTCAATAAGTGTGAAATGATTCTTGTCTTTATGGTGGAGCAGCATCGCCGTATGTGTTACTTTGACCTGCTCGTCTATGATCCTTACTATCATCCGTATAAGGCGTTCAGGCTTTTTGAATCTGATCATTGTTCGGGACGCGTTTTCCAGGAAGAACTGGTAATCAAGCTCGGGTTCCGGCCTTTCCTGTACGCTGCTGGGGTCCATCGGTATAAGCGCGCCGTCACAATTTTTCATCTTCTCAACGATCCAGTCCTGCAATTTCAGCCAGTTGTCGTCATAAGACATTTTCTTCTCCTTTTTATTTATACGCGGATCTTTGCCGGCGCATTGATCCGTCTATATCCCTGCTTTAACCTGTTCGGCAACAGCCATGACCGTTCTCTCAAGCTGTTCCAAAATAAGGGGCTTTGTAATATACTCTACCGCCCCGCAACGCTTTGCTTCTTCTATCTGGTCCACGTCATCCACAGCGGTGATCATGATGACTTTTTTAGATGCATCTATCTTAAGTATCTCCTTTAATGCTTCCATGCCATCCATCTCCGGCATCTTCACATCCAAAAGAACTATGTCCGGGCTTTCTGTCTTTACAGTTTCAACGGCCTTCTTTCCATCATAAGCAACTGATACTTCAAAATTTCTTTCTTTAAAAAAGTTTCTTACGAAATCACATACATCGGCTTCATCGTCTACAACCAGCAGTCTCAACATGGTTCCCCCTTTTAATGTGCAGCATATAGCATGTAATCTGCTGTAAAATTTTTATGCTATTCGAATTATGCAAAAAACTAAATTTCCTCTTATTTGCTCTCTGCCGCTTTGTTAATAAGTTCTTCAAGAGCCTTTAAACTGGTTACCGGCTTCTCTACAAATGCATAAGCCCCTTCTTCCAATAAATTCTCTTTTGTTTTACCCGCGTCATTAAAAGCGGTTATGAAAATAACTCTGGTATCGGCATTGCTCTCCTGGATCTTCCCCATGATCTCGTCACCACCCACTCCGCCCATTTTAAGATCAAGTAACACAACATCATACTTATTGTTATCCACAAGATCCAGCCC
>JABMSC010000053.1 GCA_013204685.1 Candidatus Omnitrophota bacterium
CCCTTACCGCTTATCCCTTAAACCTCTCTCTCACGTTAATGTCGAGATCTTCACCAGAAGACTTCTCTCCAGATAATCCAGATCGAATGGCTTTATGATATAATCCGAAGCTCCAAGCTTGATCGTTTCTTTGGCTATATCTTCATCGACAACAGCGGTGGCCATAATAATACCAACGTTCTCATCAACCTCTCTTATTTTCTTTATTGCCTCAAGCCCTGTCATATCAGGCATACGGATATCAAGAAGAATAACTTTGGGCTTTTCGGTCTTCACCAGTTCTATCCCTTCAGTAGCAGAAGTTGTTGCCATTACATCGTAGCCTTTTTGGGTCAAAAACATTTTCAAGGCATCACAAATTTCGGCTTCGTCGTCGATCACCAGTATCTTGTGTTTAGTCATATGGACTCCTTTGTTTAACACGGATACACACGGATCTTAATTAAAACGCCGTCTTTTTAGATACACACAGATCAATTTAGCAATGTAAATTTAGCAGTTTAAAATTAGCATTTTAAATTGCTAACTGCTAAATAATAATTGCTAATTTAATTTGAGATTACTTCCATATCTGTGTGTATCCTTAGAACTGTTGTTTTCTTTGCGATCTGTGTGTATCTGTGTACCTATTTTTTGCCCCCCAGCTTTTCCTCCACTTTTTCTAGAATAAGATTAAGATCTATCGGTTTCCCCAGAAAAACACTCTCATCAAGCCCGAACTTCTCCACCTCCTGTATATACTCGCTTTTATTTATGGACCCCGTAAGAAAAAGAACTGGTTTTTCTATCCCTGCTTCACGCATTTTAGCAAAGGCTTCCACCCCTTTCATCTCCGGCATCTTTACGTCCATGATGATAAGATCTATATCCTCATCCCTTTTTACGATATCAATGGCTTCCTTTCCTCTATTAGCAGTTACCGCATCGTATCCTTTTCCCGTAAAAAACATTTTCAGGGCTTCTGCTATTTCAGTTTCGTCGTCGACGATCAGTAGTTTTTTCGGCATTTTGGCTCTCCTTTTTTCGTCGTTCGTGATTCGTGGTTCGTGGTTCGTAAATTTAACGTAAACTTTTTATTAGATTCATTAGCATTCTGCTCGCATGATCGATATCCTCTTGCAAATCTTCTAGTTCTTCTTGATCAACATAATCCCTTCTATTCGCAATTATCAGCTGTGTTTCGAGTTCGGCGCATGAACCTAATGCTATATATAAAAATTGCATATACTCCTTGGTATGATGACGTGTAAATCCTTCTGAAATATTAGAAGGTATACTTACAGCGGATCTTTGCGCTTGAGAAGCAAGGCTGTACATTTCTTTTTTTGGAAATTTCTCAGTAGCAACATAGACCTTATCCACTATTTCAATACCCTTCTGCCAAACTTTCAAATCTTTATAACTCTTAACTTTCATCTTTTCTCCCACACCCGAATCACGAAACCCGATACCCGATCCACGACTTACCCCTCCGCTACCGGCAGCGTAATTATTGCCGTAGTTCCCTCTCCCTCTTTGCTCTTATACTTAAGATCTCCGCCGTGTGCTTTGATAATACCGTAACAAACAGAAAGCCCCAGGCCCGTTCCATCCTTTTTTGTCGTAAAAAACGGATCAAAGATACTATTCATGATATCCTTCGGGATCCCTGAACCTGTGTCCTTTAACTCCACCTTTACCATATTCCCTTCAAGGGAACTGGAAACGGTTATATCCCCTCCCTCCGGCATTGCTTCGGCAGCATTCTTCATAAGATTCACAAAAACTTCCTCCATTTGGTTCTTGTTGATATTTGCCGAAGGAAGATCCTCGGCATAACTCCCGCTTATTTTGATATTTTCAAGAGAGTATTGATGTTCCAAAAGATTAGCCGCATCTTCAATGGCTTTATTTATATTCATTTTCTCTACTCCCTCCGCGGGGGGTTTTGAAAATGTGAGAAGCCTCTGTATGATATCGCTGGCTCTGTAACACTGCGTTTCTATTATTCCAAGGCTTTTTTCCAATTCTTTACTGTTAAGACTGCCCATTTGCGCAAGCTGGGCCCTGGCGGATATTATCATCAAGGGGTTATTAACCTCATGCGCCATCTCGGAAACCAACCTGCCGAGGGAGATCATCTTTTCGGACTGCACCAGCATGCTCTGGGTACTTTCCAGCTCTTCAATCTTCTCTTCCAGCTGTTTTCGTATCTGGTTATTGTCGTCAAGCATGCTTGTCAGTACTCCGCGCGAACTTCTCTCTTTTTTTAAACTTTCGCCCAATTCATCCTTGGACTTCTGCAGATCCTCCATCATATTCAGGATCGCAGTTTGAGACGAGGTCAATTCTTTGGTCCGTTCTTCGACTTTTTTTTCCAGGTTCTTTGTCAGATCCTCAAGTTCCGTTTTTGCGGAATTTAGCTCACTGGTGGCTACCTCCTGATTTCTGTACAGCACGATCGTCCCGATAGCAATGCCTAAAGAAGGACATATATAGCTTGCTATCTTGAAAATGTGCGAAAGGTCGAACTGGGCGTCATATAGCTGTTGGGAATGGACCATGTAAACTTGCGCAACCATGCCAAAAATAAGTGACGCGACCAGCGACCAATGGAACGGCTCTTTGTTCTTCGAATAGAGATCCATATAAAGAGGTATGGCTAATAAATAGAACATACCTACTATCAAGTCAACGGGACGCGATATAATGTTTCCGGGGTAGATGAACCGCGGCAGAGGAAGCATTGCTGCTACACCGGTTAATAGAATTCCGACCATCAGCGCAATGCTTCCATAGATAAATATTTCCCGTTTCACATTTAAATGTCTCGCTCTTATCTTTGCGTAAATTGCGCCTATAATAAGCATCAAAACAAGAGCTGCTCTTCCCGCGACATAAGTTCCGGGGATAAACTTTTCATACCCGCTTAAAGGTATTGTTAGTCGTTCCAGGGATATAACTCCGTGCACCATATCTTCCGCCCCTGCAATAAGGAACCCTAAACCAATTACAAGGTAAAACACGCCGCCTATTGCAAAAAAACGGACCAAGATCGCAATAGCTGCGCCTAAAGCAAAGAGTGCAGCCGCGATCTCCATAGCCCCATGCAGATCAAAACTACTTACCCACGTTGATCGTATAGCAATTGGATATACGGCCAAAGGGAGGAGTAATAATACAGCCCATGTTAAATACGTCCTAAAACTTATCTTTTCACTCACCAGTCACCTCTTCCGTCTTTGCTATTCAGTTGATCATTCCACCGTTGTTATTGATAATATGAATAATCCCACGCACCACGCACTGATCCCTGACCCCTGATTTGCCCCTTGACCCCTTTATATCCGCGTGCCCCATTAGAAATTGAAAATTTCTAATGGGGTTTAATCCGTGTTCTTTTTCCCGAGTTTCGCCTTTACCCGTTTTATTTCCTCCTTCATCTCCACCATCTTCAGCTCCCTGCCTACGGCAAGTTTGTGGAATTTCTCAAGAGATTCCATCTTCTCTCTGAGCTCCTCCCCCGCCTTCCTGCGGTCGATGAACTTCCTTATTTCTTCGGCAACAGAATCTATCAATGTTCTTTCCTCCCGGAGGAATGGCCCCTCATCGGCTGCGGGTTTTTCCTGAAGGTAATACACTTCCACAGTTCCTGCCGTCTCACCTGAAATTCTTATATCGGCGGATTGCACCCATTTCGTCTCATTGAAGTTTTTCGTTTTAAACTGTTTTTCCTCAAGAATGATCCGCGCACATGTTATGTCCGGATATTGCCAGGCCGAGGGGATCATATGGACTACGGAATGTAAGACGTCATCCACCGACCGATCTCGTTCCGCCATTTGCTGCGACATTGCATAAAGAAGTCCTAACTCCTTAACGCGCTCATCAAGATCATGGGTTTTCCGTTGTAATTCCTCCTCCGCCTTCTTACGCTCAGTGATATCAACATTAACTTCGGCTACCAGCCACTCACCTTTGTCATTTTGGAAAGGAATGGTTGTGACTTGTATTGGCCTGTCGCCTTCTTTGGGCAGAATTTCTTCTACAGTAACGGGTTCTTTTGTTTCTAACGCCTTCGGGATCCCGCATGTGGGACACATGGTTTTTCGCCCCGCAAAGTATTCATAACATTTCCTTCCTTTATAATCGCCGTAAATCTTTTGCCACCCAGGATTGACATATACTATATTGAAATCCAGATCTATAATATCAAGCCCTGTTTTTGTAACACCGAGAGCAAATTCCATCTGTTTCCTTAGTGTTTTAAGCTCGTCTTCCTCTGCTGCTGCTGCTGCTGCTGCTGCTGCTGCTGC
>JABMSC010000054.1 GCA_013204685.1 Candidatus Omnitrophota bacterium
CGCCGCTTCCTCTGCGCTTACCTTTCCTATGGCAAACCCGGCATGAACAAGCACGTAATCGCCTTTTTTTACGCCACTTAGAATGCCGAGCGATATCCGTTTTGCTACGCCCCCAAAATCAACTTCAGCATTGCCTTTATCTACTTTTTTTATCCTGGCTGGAACTGCTAAACACATAGTTTTTCCTTTTCTTTATATTCGAGTGCCGCCTGTCCCGTTAGAAATTCCTTTGGAATTTTTAACGGGGGGTGCTGGGTTCTGCGTGCTGTGTATCAAACGCAGCACCCAGCACTCAGCACATGACACCGTACTAAACATCTGCGCTCACTTGTGCTTCACCACCCACCACTGCCCTAACGCAATATTGAGATCACTTACAGGTGAGGAATTATTAATATACGCCCGGAGATTCGAATTTTTCAACCTTTTTAATACTCTCTCCCTCAAGTATTTGTTCAAAAATACTCCCCCGCTCAGGGCGATATCCTTTATGCCCGTTTGTCTTGATATCTCACTCACTGCCTTAAGAATGATCTCAACCATAGAATTATGGAACTTAGCTGCTATTATTTCTTTTTCAGTTCCTTTTTCCATATCCTTACATATACCTTTAAATAGACCGCTTGTATCTATCAGAGTACATTCACCTTCTTTTATCTCGAAATTGTAACTTTTATCTATCCCTTGAGCACATATAGCTTCCAGTTTAATCGGACCTTCCGCCTCGTATGAAGCATGCGTACAGACCCCAAGAAGCGCTGCTGCTGCGTCAAACAAGCGTCCTGCACTGGAAGTAAGAGGCACGTTTATATTCTTCTCTATCATGGAGAGAACAAGCTCTTTGTCTTCCTTTTTCACCCCTTTTATCAGCTTCACTCCCTTCTCCCCAAGCACGCTCAGCACCATCCTCCAGGGCTCACTGACTGCTTTATCTCCACCGGGCATCTTCCAATATTTTAGATGCGCGGCCCTCATAAATCCCCTGCTGTCAACCACAGAAATTCTCCTCCCCAGATATTCCCATCGGTGCCATACCCCGTTCCGTCGAAAGAGACGCCGATCGCGGGACCCTTAAGACCGTACTCATGCATAACGCTTGCTATGTGGGCGTGGTGATGTTGAATCGGGAAAAAATCGCAAGTCGTGGAAGTCTGGGCAATATCCTTTGCAAAAATTGTAGAAAAATAACCGGGGTGAAGGTCGTGGGCGATTATGCCGGGGGTATATTTCTTGACGGCTTTAGTCGCTTCTTTTTTAAATAAACTGTAGCTATCAGCATCGCTGAGATCTGTTATCTCAGGTCCGTGATGCAATCCCTTTTTATCAGCGATAAGGAATTTATTTTTAATGTCAGCCCCAACGGCTAAAATGGTTTTATTTTTCATCATTCTCTACGTCAAACGAAAGAACCTGTATAATAGTCCCCGGGAACATAACAACGTTAAGTTCCGCCCCCTCCAGGATAGTTCCTTTAGCCAGCACATTAAAGGTTTCCTTAAAAGAATCTTCTTTAACCCCGGTCATTTCACCTACTTTGATCGTGACATTGGTTACTTTAGTTGCCCCTTCCTCTTTCGCGTGCTGCTGGATGCCTTCGACTACCGGTTTCACTAAGTGTGTTTCATGCATTATATGCCTCCTTTATCCAGTCCGCTATTTCCTCTATTGCCTTTTTAACGCTATCTGACATCTCATCACCAAAGGCAACTCCCTCAGGCTGAACGGCCAGGAGATAAATATCCGCCTTCGTCTCGCTTTCCAAGTGTTCAATAAACATAACCGGCGAGAGATCATGTGTCGTAAAGCCCGTCTTTAAAATATCATCCTTGGTCAAGATCTCATGCTCTCCGGGTGATCTCTCGATGTGACAAGCGTCAACCAGGAGCACAACGTCCGGCTGAAGCTTTATTATTTTTCCTATATAATTCTCCGGGGTGCTTCCTGCATCAATGCAAACAGCATCAACCTCATCCTTGATCTTTTCTATTAAAGCCGGCCCCAGAGCGTCATCACCCTTTAAAACGTTGCCAATGCCTACAATTACCGCTTTGTCCTTAATGATATCGTTAAAGTCGTTTTTCATATTGTCTTTCGTTAATTATCTTAATAGAAAAAGAAAGAATTAACCATATTTATGACTAATTCTCTGTTTGCACACTTCCCAACTCAACTATTTAACTATTTCTTCTCCGGATTTTCTTCTTTTGTCGTAAGGGTAGTTTCCCTCCTGCAGCGGGCACAAACGATCTTCGTCCTGTCTGACCGCCCGAAATCCTTCATGGCGGAAATAATATTGCTGTCAACAATTCCCAAACTCTTAAGACGGGACAAGTAAAGGGTAGGATTTGAATAGGTCAATTCACCTATTTTTTCAGATATCCATTTAAGATGATCTTTGCAGGCTATTGCGTCACCGCAGACTTCACAGAGCTGGAGCTCTTTGTCTATTGTTTCGAAAGCATCTTTACGATCGAAGAAAGAAAGCTCCCAATCATTTGAAAGCTTGATCCCTTCATTATCTGCTATACAGGCAGCTTCACACTCTCCGCAAAATATACAGGTGTCGGTATAATGTATCATTGTCCTGGTAGGTTTTTCAGGATCCGTTACGTCTTTTGAATCCAGTGCATCTGCCGGACACACATGCACACAAGCCTCACACCCTACACATTTTTCGTCGTTATATATAG
>JABMSC010000006.1 GCA_013204685.1 Candidatus Omnitrophota bacterium
AAACATGGTTGGGCATAAATTAGGAGAGTTTGCATCTACAAGGACTTTCAGGAGTCACGGAGCGGTTACTAAGCAGTCACTGGAGAAAACATAACTTAGTTCGTAGCCCATTACAAATTTCTCCGAAATTTGTAACGGGCCATGGCTCGGAGTTTTAAGGCGCAGAACTAAATAAGCTATATACGGGGAGATAAAGATGATAGGTAAAGCGGAAGTAAAATATGCAAGGGTTTCAGCAAGAAAAGTGCGGCTCGTAACTGATCTTATCAAGGGAAAGACGGTTGAAGACGCGAATTTTATACTTGATAACCTGAATAAGGGGGCGAGTACTCCTATAAAGAAGGTCGTGAACTCTGCTTTTGCCAATGTGAACCATGGCAAGCAGGAAAAGATCCTCTCAAAAGATGCGTTTATTTCTGCGATAAAGGCAGACGGTGGACCTATATTTCATCGCTATAGAGCTGCGACCATGGGAAGAGCAACCCCAATAAGGCACCGGACGGCACATATATATGTGGAGCTGGATCAGGTTCCCGGAAGTGAAGTGAAAAAAGAAGAACGGGGAAAGAAGAAGCAAGGTAAATAATCTTATGTGATCCCCGCTTTCCCCGGCTTCGCCGGGACAGGCGCGGGGATGACACAATAAATAGGAGACAGAGTTATGGGGCAAAAAGTACATCCGATAAGTTTTAGATTGGGAGTGATAAGGAACTGGAATAGCCGCTGGTATTCTACCAAAGAAGAGTTTGCGGATAATATCATTCAGGACCGTAAGATACGGGAGCTCATAGGAAAAGAGCTCACCATGGCGCATGTCTCCCGGGTCGAGATAGAACGGGCAAGCAACAGGGTAAGGGTTATGATATTTTCCGGACGCCCCGGAATGGTGATAGGCCGCAAAGGTGCCCAGATCGAACTTATCAAGGAAAAAGTTCAGAGCATTGTGGGTGATCAGGCGAAACTCTTTATAGACATCAAGGAAGTGTCCAATCCCATTCTTGATGCACAGATAGTGGCGGATAGTATAGCGTATCAGCTGGTAAAGAGAATAGCTTTCAGGCGTGCTATGAAAAAGACAATACAGGCGCACAAAGATGCCGGCGGTAAAGGTATAAAGGTAAGATGTTCCGGACGTCTGGGAGGGGCTGAAATAGCCAGAGCCGAGGGATATAAGTGGGGCAAGGTGCCGCTTCAAACGATACGGGCTGATATAGATTACGGGTTCTCCGAAGCAAGGACGACCTATGGTGCGATCGGTGTAAAGGTATGGATCAACAGGGGTGAAAAATTCGGTATCGAGAGAATGGAAGAAGAGAAAGAAGAAAATAAAAAGAAAGCGGAGAGACGACCCAGAAGAGAAGAAAGAAAAGAATGATGATAACGGGTAGGGCAATTTATGGATTGACCTTACAATAGAACGAAGGAGCAAGCAACATGGCATTAATGCCCAAAAGAGTTAAATTCAGAAAGCAGCAGAGGGGACGGCGAAAAGGGAAGGACTATTCGTCCAATCTTAATTTCGGTGAGTTCGGGTTAAAGGCTCTAGAAACCGGCTGGATGAGCGATAAGCAAATAGAGGCTGCAAGGGTCGCGCTTATGCGCCACACCGGCAGGACCGGTAAATTGTGGATCAGGGTGTTCCCGGATAAACCCATCACAAAACAGCCGGCTGAAACACGTATGGGCAAAGGAAAAGGGTCCCCGGCGGGCTGGGTTGCCGTTGTGAAGAAGGGCCGTATTATTTTTGAGATGGAAGGCGTTCCGCCTGATATGGCGAGGGAATCCTTCCGACTGGCGGCGCATAAACTCGCGATCAAGAGTAAATTCGTTTCAAGAGGAGGATAAGTTTGAAAGCGGAAGAATTTAGAGACATGACAGAAGCTGAGATCGAACAGAAGCTTATTGCATTAAAAGAACAATTGTTCAAGCTTAGAGCTGAGGTCACAACCGGCCGGGTTGAGAGGCCCAACAGGTTCCGGAAACTCAGAAAGGATATAGCAAGATGTTATACCATCCTGGGTGAGAAGGAGACTGACGCAGCTTTAAGATAAGAAAGAATAAGATTGGTCATATGACTTATGAGAGCATAAGTTATGGGCATATTATAAGGAGATGAAAAAAGTGGAAGGCAGCAAACCAAAGAAAAAAGTCATAATTGGCATGGTAGTAAGCGATAAGATGGATAAAACCATTACTATAGAGTGGGAGAGGAAGAAGAGACACCCGATCTATAAGAAATTCGTAAAAGTGTACAGAAAAATAAAAGCTCACGATGCCAATAATGAAGCGGCTGTCGGTGATCAGGTTAAAATTATTGAAACACGGCCGATATCCAAGGACAAAACCTGGAGGGTTGTGGAAATTATCAGTAAAGCGCAGGGGGTCCAGCAGCAATGATTATAATGGGCAGTATTCTGGATGTAGCGGATAATAGCGGCGCGAAAAGGGCTTCAATGATAGGGGTTATCGGCAGGTCCGGCAAACGGTCGGCTGAAATAGGTGACGTAATCACATGCAATATTAAGGAATCAACCCCGACGGCGGAAGTCAAAAAAGGGACTGTGGCACGTGCCGTGGTTGTCAGGACGGCTTACCCGATCTCACGCGGCGACGGCAGTATCCTTAAGTTTGATAATAACGCAGTTGTGATAATTGATAAAGACGGCAATCCGAAAGGAACGCGTGTTTTCGGGCCTGTTGCGCGTGAACTGCGTAAAAAGAAATTCATGAAGATAGTTTCGCTGGCTCCGGAGGTTATATAGAAGGCCAGAAGAGTTGCAAGGAGAGAAAATGCTACATATAAAGAGAAATGACATGGTGAAGCTATTGGCGGGTAAGGACAAGGGAAAAACAGGGAAAGTCCTGAGGATCGATCTGACAACAGGGCGCGCTATTGTTCAAGGGGTAAATTTTGCGAAAAAACACACAAAAAAAACCCGCCAGGACGAACAGGGCGGCATTATACAAAAAGAGTCTTCCATAAATTTTTCGAATCTTGCGGTTGTGTGCAAGGGATGCAACCGGCCCACCAGGGTAGGTGTAGACGTGCTTAAAGACGGCAGCAAGGCAAGGTATTGTAAGAAGTGTAAAGAGGTATTGTAAACAAGGTAAAAGCAAAAAGGAAAAAATTGAGATGGTTAGATTGAAAGATTTATATGAGAATAAGACAGTTCCGGCACTGATGAAGGAATTCAATTATAAAAATAAAATGGATGTTCCTCGTCTTGAGAAAGTTGTTATCAATGTGGGCATGGGTGATATGGCACACCAGAAGGACCTGCTTGATCCTATCAGGGATGAGCTCGCTTCGATTTCGGGTCAAAGGCCTGCACTTACCAGGGCGAAGAAGTCTGTTTCCAATTTTAAAATACGTGAAGGAGTTCCTTTAGGATATAAAGTGACTTTGCGCAAGGAACGTATGTATGAATTCCTGGATCGATTGATAAATTTTGTTATACCCAGGATCAGGGATTTTCGCGGGATATCCCGTACAGCGTTCGACAAACAAGGCAATTATACTCTTGGGGTGAAGGAACAGACCGTGTTTCCCGAAATAGTGTTGGATAAGATCCCGGTCACGCACGGTATGGATATATGTATTGTTACCAGTGCTAAAACAAAAGAAGAGAGCATGAGCCTTCTGGCGGGCCTCGGAATGCCGTTTGCAAAAGAAAAAATCGCAGATGAAGCGGGCTCTGAACAGGGTAAGCAGAAAAGAGAAGAGGACAAATAAGATCGTGTTACGTGTTATGTGCTACGTTGTGGGCGCACCATATACATAACACGAACGAGGCGATAAACGAGGAGAACAATGGCAAAGAAAGCGCTTATAGAGAAATCGAAAAGAGAACCGAAATTCAGCACAAGGGTTATTACCAGGTGTCAGATTTGCGGAAGGAAAAAAGGATATATGAAAAGGTTTAAACTTTGCCGCATTTGTTTCAGGGAAATGGCATCAAAGGGTGATATTCCCGGCGTAAAAAAGGCAAGCTGGTAGGGTAGTTCGCAGTTCGGAGTCCGGAGA
>JABMSC010000055.1 GCA_013204685.1 Candidatus Omnitrophota bacterium
AACTTCATCCTTTACATTTAAGACCTTCCAGGTTTCACTCCCTTCAGATTGCACCTCAACTTTACCCGCTAAAGTATTAACTTTACCAACTAATTCCTTAGATAGGAGAGAATTGACAGGACTTATTAAAAAGAAGATAAAAGAGAAAAACAAAATTTTTTTCATCGGTTCCTCCCTAATATAGCACTTTTTGTATCATTTGCGATGTATTTTACCAAATATAATAGCATCTGTCAATGGGTAGCTAAACTGCGTCCTGAGTTATCACCTCGGCTGCTGGCAATCAAGATTACCGACGAGGAACCGTTCTCCGTATCCGAAGCCGCGGTCTATCGGGTACTGAAAAAGCATAATCTTATTGAACCACGTCCGTTACCCGAGATGCCTGCAGCGAAATCATGGAGGCATAAAACCACAAGGCCTGACGAGATATGGCAATGCGATGCTACAAACCTGTTCATTACAGGCTGGGGGTATTACAAACTGATTCCTGTGCAGGACGATTATTCCCGCAAGATAGAGCGGTTTAACCGCAGCATTAAAGGGAAACTGTGCCTGGTGGTGTATTGTTCTCCGGAAGAACTTAAAAAGGCAACGGATGAGGCGATTGCTGTCTATAACGCCACGCCGCATGAATCGCTACAAAACGTATATCCCAACGATGTCTATGCAGGGAGAGGAGGAAATATTAGAAAAACGAAGGGAGAAGAAACGCTTGACTTTAGAAAGACGGAAGCAGTACAATCTTAACGGCAGGAAATTCAACTACAACAATGACTCGGACCAAAGGCAAAGTGCAAGTTAGTTTTAGGCAAGTTTGTGCCAAAAGATTAAAAGACATACAATGTACAGTTATGTCTTATTCCGCCTTAAAACAAAGTCACAACCCAATATCGGACTAAAAGACCTATTCTTCTTCCATGATGGAGTCAAAAAACTTCACCAGGTTCTTCCTGTCATTGCTTTCCATAAATTTCATAGCGTCTCTTGGATGCTGGTTAAGCCGGCCCGTCAGCATATAAGGGATATCAAAACCCCACCGGAGCTGCTCTCTCAGAGGTTCAATATATTCCTGAATGCATTGGATTATCGGCCGCAGGTTAAATTTTGGATTATGAAGAAACCCCAGCAAAAGTTCCATCTGGCAATTTCCCGCGCCTCTGCCCAGACCTGCGATACTTGCATCAAGCCTGCTTGCCCCGGCAATAAGTGCTTCTATCGTATTGGCGTAGGCAAGCTGTTGATTATTGTGGGTATGGATGCCGACTTCTTTCCCCGCCGCCTTAGCATATTTCATGTACTTGAGCGTCAAATCCCGAATCTGTTCCCCGTAGAACGCGCCGAAACTGTCTACAAGATAAATGGCATTTACATCGCTTGTTACCAGCACTGAAAGTGCATCATCAAGGTCTCTTTCCTGAACAGTGGAAACAGCCATGAGATTGACTGTGGTTTCATACCCCTTGTCGTGAGCATCCTTAATCATATCCATCGTTTCCGGAATCTGGTGAATATATGTGGCTATCCTGACCGTATCAACGATACTGTTCTCTTTCGGGAGTATATCTGTATGGTAGTCGGTCCTTTCTGCATCAGCCATAACTGAAATCTTAAGAGATGTTTTGTTTTCCCCCAGGATTCTCCGGAGGGCATCTTCATCGCAAAACTTCCATGGACCAAATTGTGTCGGTGAATAGATTTTTTTTGAGGATTTGTATCCCATCTCCATATAGTCTATTCCCGCGTCCACACACGTTTGATAAACTTTCTTTATAATTGTATCGTCATACTGATGGTTATTCATGAGGCCGCCGTCTCTTATAGTGCAATCAAGAACTTTTATATCAGGTCTATAAGTGACCCATTCCCCTTTTGCTTCTATACCTTCTTTCTTTCTGTTTTCTTCCATGGCTGACTCCTTTTTGTATCTATTATACCACATCACTGCTGTCCAACTGTTGAATGACAAAAATCGTGAAAACACTTGATACGCCTACATTCCAGTCATTTTTTGCTTGTAAACGATTTCAACTCACAGTACAAT
>JABMSC010000056.1 GCA_013204685.1 Candidatus Omnitrophota bacterium
CTATTACTTCGCGCAGCGCTTCAACTTCCGAAACCTTCTGCAATTCCGGGTCTGAGCTATCAAGGGCATCCAGAGCTGTCTTGGCCTGTTCATAGTTTTCTTTTTCTATTTCTTCCTTTATTGGACGAATGAGCGCGGCGATCCTATCAGCCCTTCTTTGATTTTTTTTCTGAACCTCTATGGCCGCGGAAACCGCCATTGCCTCTTCTTTGCGCACGTCTATCCGTTTCAGGCTTGGAACGTCATTTCCGGCGAGGTATATGAGGCCTACGCTCGTCAGGCTGTTTTGAGCCTCTGTGCTGGCCTTTTCAAGCTCGTCTATTCTCTTGGATGTGGCCTGTTCTCCGGACGAGAGTAGATCCACTTTCGATTGGACTTCTCTGAGAAGTTTTACGGCTTCTATTTCTGCGCGCAGAGCATCAACCTTAAATTCCTGCTGCGGTAGCGGGTATTCGTCAGGAAGGAGATCCAGGGCTGCGCCGGCCTTCTCATAGTCCTCTGACTCCATATCTCTCTTTATGGAATCAATACGTGCAGTGATCTCTTTTATTCGCGCTTCTTCTTCCGCGGCTTCTTTGTCCGCTTGCGCTTCTGCGCGTGCCTGTGCTTCCTCGGCTTTTTTGGCAGCTTTTTCACGGCGGGCCTCGAGATATCTGCCTATAGGGCCTCTGAGTCTTTTAGCCAGCCGGGTAAATACGGTGAACGTGGCATCCGCTTCTGCCAGTTTTCCCAGAAGACGACCCTGCTTTTCTTCTAATTTAAGGATCTTGTCATTAAATTCGTCCGCGCGCGCCAGCTCTATGCCGTTGGCCCGGGCAACCTCTTCGGCGTTCCTGACCGCTTCTTTCGCTGTCTTGACTTCCTGGTGCAACCTCTTTCGCAAGGCCGCGATTGTTTCTAACTGGAGGAACACCGGAGCGTCTCCGATCTTCTCGCCCAGCTCATCCACATCCCTGACCTCGTCCGCTGCCTGTTCCAGGGCCGCTGATGCGATCTCCTCCGCTTCACGAACAGCCTTTTCGCTTTCTTTTGCTCTTCTGGCTTCTTTAGCCGCGTCGTCGTATTTCTTCCTTATATCACGATACTGAGGATCAGCGAGAATGCGCCTGAACCTTCTAACCGGCGTGGTTTTGGTGCCATTTGTACCTTTGAGGGCTATGAGCTGGGCAAGTTTGTCCTTACCGTCTTCCGGGGTTTCATCTATCTTGTCCTCTGCCCATTTTCGGTCCTTTGCTATCGCTGCTCTAGCGGCATCTTCGGCGGCTACCTTTTCAAGCCATTCTCCAGCTGCTGCTTCGTCCGCTTCTTTTTCTTTCGCTGCTGCTTCGATCCGCTTTTGCGCTTCCTCCGCTATCTCAATCAGAAACTCCTCTCTCTGACGATAAGCATCCTGGACTGCCGGCTCATCCGCCATCAGTCTGTCAAAACCGAAACGCTCCTCATAGGTGTCTCGATCCTCTACTTTGTCAATGCTTTCATGTTCCCCGAGCGCCGCAAGTGCCTCAATGTCGTCAGTCGCTTTTATTTTTTGGATCGCTTTATGTATCTCGGCATACCTTTCGGGATCTTTCTCCCATTCCGGCGCCTCTGCGGCAGGTTTTGCTTTAGCGATTGCCGCGGGCGCTTCTTCTTTGCGCTGTGCTCTTAACGCTTCTATTTCCGCGCGTAATTCGTCGGCTCTTTTTTTGTGCTGTTCGGCTTCTTCCAGACTTTTTTCCACTACGCCGCCGAAAACAGTCCTTGTGAAAGGGCCTGCGCCTTCTTCTTCCCGCTTCTCGCTTTCTTTTGCCTTTTCAGCTGCTTTCCTCATTTTTCGGGCAGCTTCTTCTTGTTCTTCAATTTCCCTCTTGAGCCCTTCTATTTCAAGACCGTCATCAGGCACTTCGAGCGTATCGGCGGTATCTGCGGTAACTGGGGTAACTGGGGTAACTGGTTCACCTGAATCCAGCTCTTCAGCCTGACGCCGGTCCTTTTCCACCGCTTCTTTCCGTACACGCCGCAATTCTTGTAGTTTTTCCTTATCGAGCAGACTGGCAAAGGCTATTTGTGCCCTTGGACCGTATTCGTCGCCTGCAAAACCGGTGCCGATGGTAACGTCGGCCGAAACAGGCCGAAGTGTATTAGGAACTCCTATGCCCCAGACACGCATGCCATCATCATGAGAAAGCGGGTATATCTCAACTGACAGATACGCATCGGAAAGTTCCTGGCTTATTTCACCCCGGTCCAAAAGCATTTGTTTCAATTTTTCGGTTGCCGCGCCAAAAACTGAATCCGGTCTCACTCTTTTTCGTCCCGTTAAATCATCTTCGAACTGCGCCGCCTGCTCTTCGTCCAGATATCTGCGGGCGGCTTCTTCGGTTACTTCTATTTCCGCGTCAAGATCGGTAAGAATATCTTTGGCTACTTCGGCGTCACCGTTTATCTGCGCCGCAGCGGCCATGATCCACCGGGCCTCAAAAGGCGTAAACTCTTCACTCTCCACCGGATCTATGCTTTGAACCTTTGTCAGTAAACTGATCACTTTTGCCCGTATGGCCGCTTTTTGCGCCTTTTCCGCTTCGAACTGGTCCCATCCAAGTCTCACTTTATCGGCAGCGGCGACTTTCGATCTTGCATCGGATATCGCCGTCTGAACATCCGCAATGTCAAACAGCTTATACCCTTCGGGGGATTCATACTTTAGCTCTTTTATTCTCGCCTCAAACGCGGAAAGATCATCCATCCCGGCAAGAGCTTCTATGTCCCTTATCAGATAGCTTCTAGCAGTTTCGATTTCTATGTCTATTTTTTCTTTTTGCGCCTGTTCTGCTTCGAGCGCCGCGGTCTGTTTCGGGACTATCAAGCCGGCGAACTCATCTTCGCTTAGACTACCAAGTTCGGTAAGTGTGAGTTCTTCGGCAAGATAGTCATCTTGCCCCCGGTCTCTCATGTCTTTATTAAAAGCGCGTATGGCGCCTAACCGTGCCGCTGCCAGCTGGCTAAGCTTGTCCGCCGTCTCTTTCGCTTCTTCCGCGGACCGTTTAAGTTCCGCCTGATCTGCCTGTCTCCTGAGCTTGTCAAGATCTTTGATGCCCTTATGCTTTGTTTTAGCCAGAGCCAGTAATTTATTCTCCGCTTCCTCCGCGCAGAAGCCGGACAGTCGTCCTAAACTCATGCTGAGATTTTTTGGGGTTACCGGTATAAGATATTCCGCGGAAACAGCTTCGTCTTCGCCTACCAACTCCATCCTTCTGGCCTCTTCAAGGATTAGACCGTTAAACTGGTTGATCTCTTCTATCCTGCTCTCCAGCTCATCTGAGCTTTTGACAAGAAGAGAAATGCCTTCGCCGGCTGCTGGGTCCAACCCTACACTTCTGACTATTTCTACTCTTTTCGGCAAATCTATCTCGAGCTTCGCCGAGGGAATCCTGAGAAGCGAGATGCCCCTGAGTTCAACCTCTGGAAGCCTGGGAATGGAAATATCCGCTTCCGGATCAGAGTCTATTCCTATATTATTGGCCCTTATAACCGCTAATCTGGCATCGATCTCCTCCGGTGTAACGTTAAGAAGGAAAAATCCCCTTCCTTTATATATATTGATCCCTCTATCCCTGATAGCCCTGACCTGCGTTCTTACGGCACTGTCTTCCACGGGTATTCTGAGGAGCGGTATGCCTTCTCCCCTGTAGACATCAACGTCCAGACCGTCCTCATCTGCTATAAGGCGGATCCTGTCCTTGAGGGTCCCTGTGTTGAGTTTTTCCTCATCCATCAGGCGTTTTGCCCACGCCGGAGCCTTATCTGATGTATCTATCTCCAGCGCTTCAAGGATCTCGGCGTTAGTCTGTGCTTTTTCAACGCGTATCCTGACCTCTTCACGGGCCAGGTGCCTGTAACTGTCTTCTACTTTACCCGCGAAATTTTCATCGCTTATATTCTCACTGAGAACAATCCTGTGACTGGAGGTCCTTTTTTCGGCCAGAAATTCCATATCGGCGTCTGCGCCTGATATATAGGTAAGATACCAGTTAATATTGGGCAGACTGCTCGCGCCGGGTTCATCTTTGTCACCTAATGAACAATGTTCCGCGGCTTTTTCCGGATCGAATACATCTTTTTTGGTGACCCTTACGACTCTGCCTTTTTCGATCGCTTTTTTGACCCTGTCTGCGAATTTTTTAAGTTCGGTCTCTATTCTTTTATCCCTTGCCAGAACAGCATCTATTGCGGCAGCCTTATCGGATATTGATGCGTCACCTGCGATCTCTTTTATCTCCACAGCTGCATCTCTTATCTTTTTCTCGTGATTGTATTTTTCCCTCGCCCTGATAAGTATCTCGTCAAAGTTCTTTGCGTCTATACCGTTGGGGTTCTTACTGCTCATGATCCAGAGAAGCGCTTCCTGCACGCCCTCATCCAGAAGAACAAAGTCATGTATGTTACGCGCTATTGTGGCAAACTCTTCTGCCTTACGTTGATCGCTGCTTTTCGCCTCTTCCGCGCCAAGCAATTGATGTCTTGTCTCGTGGTTGATCACCCAGGCAAGAGCCGCCAGATACTCTTCTTTGGTCCAGGGACGGGTTTTTGTCCGTCTTTTATTCATGGCCGTTTGAACGGCATCTACAAGACGCGCGTCAAGTTCCACCAAACTATCATCAACGTTTATATGCATGGCTCTTTGCTGGCCGCTTCTTCCGCCTTTGAGGTCGACATTTGTACCCTTTTTAAAGCTTATGGCGTTAGGCATTGATGACGCCTCCGCCAGTACTATCCTAAGTTCTGTCTTTTTAGCGTCGGCTGCCCTGATCTCGCCGGCATCAGGAAGTTTTCCTTTTTCATCAACCACAAGCGGAACATCGACCACGACCTTTCCCTTGCCTTTTGCATCTTCTACCACGATCTGGGATGATTCAGTCTCTGTGGGTTGTCCCGCAGGCGCGGTCAGTTTCTCCGCGATCATCCTGACCACCCTTTTGACCTTAACGGGATCTTCTTCTTCCGGATCCAGTATGCCTCTTCCTCTCAGTCTCGCAGAAACCTTTCTCGCAAATTTATCACTTCGCAGCTTTGGATCCCTGCCTTTTTTCATGATCCTCGCTACAAACTCGTCAGCAATACTCTGCAGCTTAGCATCTATATCGTCCACTCTTGCCATTGTCCCGGCCTCATCCGTTTCACCGAACTTATTGATCTGTGTCATTTCTTCTATATAAGCGGCCATTTCCCCTCTCTCTTTTGAAGTAGGCTTCTTAAATCTAGTAATTTCTCCTTCTTTCACAGCAACTACCAGGTCCGTCCCATCTCCCTCTAAAGCATCCCGATCTCCCGCTAAAGCACCCCGAGCTGTCTTTTTTGTATACGTCCCGCTGGTAATATCCGTAAAAACTTCTGGACGGGCAAAGTTCGCTCTTTCGTCCTCTGACATCTCAGAAAAGTCCGCATCGTATCTATCGGCCCAGACCGACACAAAGCTCCGCGCACTTCTCTCCCCGTGTTCCAGAACAGCTTCCGCCGCACTCCTGAAAATTGTCGTGCGAAGCATGTCCGGGTTCTTATCCATCTGCTGGTACATACTTTCCGCGGCGATCTCATATTTTCCGGCTTCAAGTATCTTCTGGTATGGCTGTTTTTTATTCGTAAGGATCGCTACGTAGGGCCTTTCTTCGCCGCTTTCGAATTTCGGGACAACGACGAGATAAGACAGCTTTTTGCTGCGCATAAGTTCCGTAAGACCCCTGGTGTGATATCCGCCGGTAATAAGAGCCGCTACGTGTTTGCCTTCTTCTCTCATCCTTTTTACGGTATTTGATATCATCTCGTTGTTCCTGGCCTCGGCCTGTGCGTAAAACTTAAGCGCCGCGCCGGCTTCACCAAAAACCTTACCGAGATCGTAACCACCCTTTATCTGAACACCGTACTTTTTGCAGTTATTTCTTATAAAAGACGCCGTTTCATCCGCCTTAAAGTCAGCGATGTGTCCGGCGACATAGTCCGCTTCGCCGTTAGTAACCTCTACGGCATAAAGCTGTTTTAAGAGACGTGCCATTTTAGTTATAGCGTAAAGTCCCCTTTCATCATCGTTACGATAAAGATCCCCTCTTATCCTGTCCTCGAAACTTTCCATTTCATGGTAAAGAGTGAAGATCCCCACTGACTCATAAACCGAAACGTATCTGGTAAATTTAATGAGGTTTGCATACCCTTCCGAAGGCACTCCATGTTTATCCGCGAGGGAGGTAAGATAAGCGTGAAAATCCGCCTGTGATATCTTGTTCTGCTTGAAGGCAAGTGACTTAAGTACCAGGGTCTCAAGTTCTGCCTTTTTCATCATATCCGAAAGCTCGCCGATAAGCCTGCGTCTCTCTATGTTGGCTTCGGCGAAGTTTATGGAATCTTCCAGTTCTACCGACTGGAGAAGTTTTTCAAGTTCGGTATATTCAGAAAAGTCTATTTTGTGTTTTTCCGAAAGTTTTTGTATATATGACCAGTAGTCCTTGAAGCTCAATTCCCCTTTTCTGTGAAGCGCGCATCTGGAGTTCAGCTCTTTGAGGTCACTTGAGCATGCCTTTTCTTCCAGCGCTTCAAGTTCCGTTAAAAGCGCCGATATGTTACCCAGGCGCACGGCCTGTTCGGCGGCAACTTCCCTGAAACTCTCAAGGTTTGCCTGGTACAATTCGTCATTTTCAATACCATAAAGTTTGATATCCTTATTATCAGTAATAGTCGCAAAAAATTCACCCGCGCCCATATAACCTTCGACCATGAACGATTCGGCGACGCTGTCCCTGACCTTTTTATCCGGAAAGCTTTTCAGGATAGACGTGTTGACAGGTCCGGTTGCGCCCTCTATGGCGATCAGGTCAAGATCATAATTTGTCACAAGTGAATCAAGAAGGTTTGCGATCGAATACTGCGCTGAAAGCGATGCGTGAGCGTCCTGAATGTTTATTATAGTTTCATCGCCGCCGTTGATGAGGGCTTCCTGCGTATCGGCAATATCATGGGGTATTTCGAGTCCCTTGGTGTCAACTTTATCCTGATATGCAATGTCGATTGGTTGCGCCTGTGCCCAGACCGGGTGTCCGTTCTGGGACCAGCCGAGCTGTTGGTGGAAAAAGATCAGCGCAAGAGTGAGACTGACACATTTAATAAAAAAGGCATGGCGCTTTTTCCAGTCAGCCATGCCGTATTGAGAATCATCGTGATCCTCTTTAAAAATTTTTCCGTCTCTGATAAAGCTATTACGATCTTTCGAATAGCCTTCCCCGGAGATACCATTATTAAATATCTTCATCATCAACCTTCCTGTATTTTGATTTGTTTCACCCTTTATATTTTCTTAACCCATGTCTAGTATACCATATTACTGGAGAAGGTCAATGCCTATTGTACTAACTTTTTTGTAACTTAACACTAGAGTGTTTTTTGTCCGTGTCCAGAAATATACTAGAATTTATAGCGCTTTTTGCATTATATAATTTGGATCTTTATAGGGCTGGATACATTGCAAATATTTCACGCTATTATGTTTCTTAACCATAACACTATATCATAGATGAGCGTAATAGGAAATAACTTTATCCTCACTTTTTCATTTCTAACACATGGGGCATTTTGAGAATGGATTACGGGGACGTGTCCCGTTATAAATTTCTTTGAGATTTGTAACGGGACGTGACCCTCGGGGGCACACCTGTTGAATCGCGTGTGCAGCATTATTGCTGTGTTGTCAATAGGAACATGAAGGAAATGAATAAAACTGCGGCTATCGCAATACAAAATATGGCCATTATCTTGCGATATTGTTTAAAGATCGAATATATAGCGGGAACAACTACCAGGGTGAGGGGGGTTGCAAATAAAAGTCCTCCTATAACGGTAGTAGCAAGCGGTTTCCACAGGTTTGACCCTTCACTCCTGTCCAGGAACATGGGAAGAAGCCCGAAAACAGTAGTGGCGGTCGTCATAAGCACCGGACGGAGCCTGTCTCTTGCTGCCTGC
Organism: Candidatus Omnitrophota bacterium; assembly: GCA_013204685.1. Taxonomy (GTDB): domain Bacteria; phylum Omnitrophota; class Gorgyraeia; order Tantalellales; family Tantalellaceae; genus JABMSC01. Next base: position 7,984 of record JABMSC010000056.1, read on the forward strand.
AAGAGCACCCTGAATGTGTTGCTTCGCACTGTCAAGAGATGATTTGCATGATCCACAAGTATGATACCATTGTTAACCACTATGCCTGCGAGCATCATCATTCCAAAATAAGCCCCTATCCCGACGGAGATCCCGCGAAACCAAAGCGCCCCTATTGCCCCTACCGTTGCCAGAAGAACAGTAACTATAACTATATACGGCTGCAAGTACGATTCGAACATGGAAGCAAGAACCAGCAATATTAAAATAACGACAACAATGATCATGAGAGCGAATTCCCGGCCAGTTTTAAGCATCAGCTCATAATCCCCGCCTATTTCATAGTAATAATCCTCGGGGAGTTTCAGGTCTGAGAGTTCCTTGTGCACTAATTTTGCTGCCGTTCCAAGCGGTATTTCTCCGATGTTTGAGCTGACCTGTATCATTCGTGCCCGGTTCTTGCGCCAGATCTCACTGGGGCCAAGCCCATACTCGAAACTGACAACCTGGTCAAGTAAAACCCTGTCATCACCTTTTTTCGCCACAGTCATGCCGTGCACATCCTTAACTGTTCTTCTGTCCTTCTCCTGCATCCGCACTATTGTTTCCACCTCGGATTTCTCCGTATGATACATCGTCGCCCTCACGCCCCGGATCTTTGCGTGGACGATATCAGCTATGTCTTTGGTGGTGAACCCGAAGTCAGCTGCTTTCTTCCTGTCAACCTTGAGGTCAAGCTCGGGCCGCCCCTCCCTCATGCGTATCTTTGTATCGGTAAAATACGGTATACGCCCAAATCTTGTCGTCATTGCGATCGCTATTTCACGCAATATTTCATAATCAAAGCCATATATGTTCAGTATGATCTCTTTTGTCCCCACTTCCTGTTCTTCTTCGAAGTATATAAATGCCGGCTGAAAACGTGAAACCTTAGGCCTTAGGCTCTCTATTACTTCTGAAACTGACCTCTGCCGGCTGGTCAATCCTCCGAGTTTTACATATATCTTGCTCGACCATGCCTCGACCCTTGAGGTGAATTCATCCACTTCCGGTACTTCCCTCAGTATATCTTCCACCTCTTTCACTATTTCGTCGCTTGAATCAAGCTTGGCCCCTGTAGGCAGTTCCACGAATATCGTAAATCGGTTCTGCTCGGTCGAACCCATGAACTCTTTTCCCATCCCCCTAAAAACCAGCCACGCTATAACAAAGAGGCCAAACGCAAAGGCAATCACAAGAAACCGCCTGCGGAGCACAAAAAGAAGTGCTTTCTCCTGCGCAACATAAATGGGCCGCAGGAACTCTTCCTTAACTTTTTCCGAACCTCCTCCTTTTTGCGTGATATTTATCTTTGAACTCATAAGTGGCACTATCATGACTGCTACAAAAAACGAAATACATAAAGAAAATACAACAGTCCAGGCCGCGCCCCCATACTGCAGGCTCATGGTCTTACTGATAAATATCATCGGCAGAAAGACAACAATTGTGGTCAGGGTCGAGAAAAGAATAACAAGGTTCATTTCACTTGAACCATCAATGGCCGAATCTATTTTGTTAAGCCCCATTTCACTTTTTGTTACTACATTTTCGAACACAACGATCGAGTTATCAACAAGCATACCTACGCCGAGAGCAAGGCCGAAAAGTGTGGTTACGTTTATGGTAAGCTCCTTGGCGTACATAAAACCAAAAGTTATTAGGATCGATACGGGTATCGACAGTGCAACTATCAATATTGACCGTTGTTCTTTAAATATAAGGAGAAAGATGATCAATCCCAGCAGTACTATATAAACCGTTTCAATGGGCGCAAAGAGTCCCCCGAGCACGCCGGCAAGTAATATCAGGATCTCTTTCTGCCCCTTAACGGCCACAAAACCAAACAGCAGGAAAGTTGCGATTTTCATCCAGAGATCCGGAGCAAAGAAAATTCCGAGTATCCCGAAAGGAATTATTAAAAGAATTTCTTTTCTGAATTTTCCCATAAAGAACATGAGCACAAAAATTATCAGAATTGCGCCCCTTAAAAGCGCGTCACGTAAATTTGCTATGGATTTTTTTATGAATGTTGACTGGTTCTTTGTAACCAACAGCCCCAGGTCTTCAGGCAATACGGTTTTTAACTCTTCGATCGCGACGACTATGTCCTTGGCTACGTCTATAGTGTTGGCTTTGGATTCCTTCTGGACATAAACCGACACGATCGGTTTTTCATTGATCCTCGCGTAAGTTTTCGGATCCAGATATGAGTCTTTTATCGCCGCAAAATCCCTCGCCCTCACAACCGATCCGTCGGGCTTGGTGAGAACCACCGTATCTTTTATGTCATCCAGGCTGACAAACTGCCCCATCGCCCTTACCAGGATCTTGTCCCTCCGCTTTTCAAATTCGCCCGTTAAGAGGTTGAGGTTACTCGCCCCAAGAGCCGCAATAAGTTTGTTGATCGACACCCCATACCGTACAAGGGCCTTTTTATCAACTTCGATTATTATTTTACGTTCCCGCCCTCCCCCGATCTCGACATTAGCAACGCCGCTTATACGCTTCATGCGTTCTTTGATATCCTCGTCGACTATTTTTCTGAGTTCTTCCGTTGTCTTCTTGGTACTTGTAACGGCAAATATGACGATGGGCACATCCGTCTGCGAAAACTGGGCGATAATGGGCTTTTCAGCCTGTTCCGGAAGCTGTTCCTTGACTTTAGCGAATTTTTCCCTGACCTCCATCGCCGCAAGACGCATATCTATTCCCCGCTCGAAAAAAAGCACAACGGTGGATTCACCCTCCTTGGATATGGAAAGTATGCTCTCCAGATGGGAAACGGTACTTACGGCTTCTTCCACGGGCCTGGTTACCATGGATTCTACTTCGGTGGGAGGCACTCCGCCGCGGATGTAAACGATTATACTTATCCTGCCAAAAGATACATCAGGGTAAAGTTCCACCGGGAGACGTGAAAGAGAAACTAATCCATAAAGGATCAGGGCGGAAAACAGCATCAAGGTGCTTATCGGGCGGACTATGGAAAAGCGGGATAGGCTCATAGTTTAGTTCGGGGTTCAGAGTTCAGAGTTCAGAGTTGTAATCTCGTCCTCTTTTTTAGTCTTGAGTCTGGTATCTTGTCCCGTTATAAATTTCTTCGAAATTTGTAACGGGCCATGGTTCGCCTGCCCCGCTATGAATTTCTTTGAGATTTTTAACGGGGCCTGGCTACTGAATGTTGGTTTCTTGCTTATTCTTTTTATCCGTTTCTTTCTTAAAAAACTTAACAATGCTTCCTCTGATGTCATTTTCAAGGATAAAAATAGAGGGGATCACAAATGGAGTAAAAAAAGTGGCAATAATTAATCCTCCCATAACGCTTATCGCCATGGGGGCCATAAGCTTACCCCCCCTGCTGACAGCCAGGGCCATCGGGAATAAACCCAACACCGTGGTAAGAGCGGTCATCACGATCGGCCTCAGTCTTGCCTTGCCGGATTCGACTACAGCCTCAAGCGGCGTCTTACCCTTACTTATCAAGATGTTCGTATAATCAACAAGAACAATACCATTATTAACAACGATACCCCCGAGTATAATAACACCGAGCAAAGCAACTACACTTACTGATGTCGAGGTCGCAAATAGCGCCAGAAGCACCCCTATAAGTGAAAGCGGCACGGTAAAAAGTATGATCAAGGGCTGTGTTATAGACTCGAACTGTGCAGCCATAACCATGTAAACCAGGACTATGGCGAAAATAAGGGCAAACCGTAAGCTATCAAAAGATTTTTTCATCTCCTCAGATTCTCCCGCAAGACGGATGGTATATCCCGGGCGAACCTTGGTCTGGTCCAGCATTTTTTCAACATCATTAACGACATCCGAAAGTTTTCTGTTCACAATACCGGCGGCTATCGTTATGGTCCTTTCCTGCCCCAGACGTTTGATCTCACTGGGGCCCTTTCCTCTCTCAAAATTTGCGACAGTCCCCAGCGGTATCATCCCTCCTTGCGGCATCGCAAGCCGTATATGATAAAGCTTGCCGAAAGTGTCTCTATCCACTTTCCGTAACCTTACCCTTATGTCTATCTCACGCCCCTTTTCCTTGAACTGCGAAGAAACGTACCCCCTCAAAACCATCTGTGCTATACGCGCAAGGTCGACCACTGAGATCTCATATAAAGAGGCCTTGTCCTTGTCTACATTGATCCTTACTTCCGGGGATGCTTTCGGAATATCATCTTCTATGCCGAAAATCCCCTTGATCTGTTCCAGGTTCCCTTCGATCTCCCTGGCCATATCTTCAAGCGCATCCAGCCGCTCGCCTTTTACCTCAATTGTTATTGGTTTTCCGCCTCCCCCGAACGCTCCGGCGATGGCCCCCTGCTGTAATGTAAACTCTATATTGGCGTCTTTTAAGATCTTTTCTTTTTTCAGCCTTTCTTTTATTTCCTGCACAAGATCCGCGGTTCTCACCTTTGTTTTTTCTTTAAGTTTAACTATACTTTTTGCCTGATGAGACCCCATTTTCTGGACCACATCCTTGGCCTTCTTTCCACTCGTAGATCCCGCAACAGAGCTGACCGATTCTACATCAGGATACTTGTTTATGATTTCCTCTACTCTCAAAATAGCATCATTTGTTATCATCAGTTTCGTGCCCACCGGCATATCCATCTTTACGTCAAAAGCCCCCTGATCGACCTTGGGCAAAAGTTCTTTTTCAAGAGCATTGACCACAAATAAACTCCCTAAGAAAAGCACCACCACAAAAGTTAATGCTATCCCCTTATGTCGGATAAATCTCCTTAAAAGCACATCGTATTTTTCGACTAATTTTTTCCATTTTTCTCCGCCGGCGAAAGCAGCTGCTCCCTTAGCCACTTCTTCTTCGGACCCACCCAGCTTGCAGCTCAAAAGCGGTATCAGGGTAAGTGCGACCCACAAAGACCCGATCAGTGAAAATATTACGGTAAAGGCAAGTTCCTTGAAAAGCTGCCCCGCTATACCAACAACGAATACCATTGGGAAAAATACGCATATGGTCGTCAATGTTGATGCTATGATGGCATTTGCCACTTCGCTCGCGCCGGCTGTCGCTGCTTTTTCTCTGGATTCTCCCATTTCCTGGTGACGGAAGATATTCTCAATAACAACGATAGCATTATCGACAAGCATGCCTACACCTAGCGCCAGCCCTCCAAGGGACATCATGTTAATGGAAATATTGAACCCGGCCATGCAGAAAAACACTATTGTTACGGAGATCGGTATACTTAAAGTAACTATTGCTGCTGACTTGATGTTTCTTAGGAAAGCCAGAAGAACAAAGAAAGCCAGAATACCCCCGAGAAAAGCTGCATCACGAACACCGTTGATCGCGTCTTTTATAAAAATGGACTGATCATCGACAATTGTCATCTTGATATCTTTCGGCAGCACCTCTCTCAAGTGTTTGAACGACTTTTTTACCCTCCCGACAACTTTCATGGTATTGGCTTGCGCCTGTTTCTGTATCTCTATTGAAATATTAGGGTTGCCGTTATACCTTGAGAAGCTGGTTCTTTCTTTGAATGTATCTTTTACATCTGCGACATCATTTATAGTGACAACGCTTGCCTTGGCGCTTATTTTTCTTTCCTTGAGTTTTTCCTCAAATGAAAGTTGTCTTTGATCCCCTTCTTCGGATTTACTTTTTACTGTAACTTTTCCTATTTCTTCGACATTTTCAAACTCGCCAAGCGTGCGTATAAGATATTCGTAGAAACTTTCCTTGATAGTACCGGCCGGATAATTCAGATTCGCGTTGCTGATCGCATCGGATATCTCAAGTATTGACACCCCGTAAGCCGTCAGTTTCTCCTGGTTAACCTCGACAAGTATCTCCCTCTCGAGTCCTCCCTCGACGGAAGCTGAAGCAACACCGTCTATTTTCTCCAGCTCTTCCTTAATGATATTAGTAGCTATCTGGCGCAGTTTTGCCAGGTTTCTGTTGCCTGTGACACTTATTGTAAGAATGGGCCGTTCAAATGGGTTAAACGCAACAACGAGGGGTTCTGACGCATCCCTGGGAAGCCGCGCTTTTATAAGGTCCAGTTTTTCGCGCATCTTTAAGGAGGTGAAGTCGAGATTCTGATCCCAGTCAAATTCGGCCATGACAATGGATATACCTTCCTTTGATATCGATCTAAGTGTCTTAAGGCCGCTTACCGTTCCAACGGCTTCTTCTACGGGCCGGGTAAGAAGGGTTTCTATTTCTTCCGGTGCAGCATTTGCGTATTCAGTGAAGACCGTAAGCTGAGGATAGGTGATTGGTGGAAAAAGTTCCTGTGGAAGCCTGAGAAGAGCTATTATCCCGAAAAGCATGGCCAGGATAACCAGCATAACTGTTGTTACCGGTCTTCTTATTGAAAATTCGGGTAAGCCCATAATGATTTACAGTCCACCCCGTTACAGGGTTTATAGGGGACGTGCCACTTGGGGCCACAC
>JABMSC010000057.1 GCA_013204685.1 Candidatus Omnitrophota bacterium
CCAATCTTATATTTATAGGAGTACTGGTAGGCGGGGTGTTTGCGTGGATCGGTCTGCCCAAAGAGGAACTCCCTGATATAACGTTTGATACAGTAAGGATCTCCACCGGTTACGCCGGGGCTTCCACTGAGGATGTGGAGTATTATGTCACGGAGCCTATCGAAGAAGAGATCCGAGGCATTGACGGGGTTTATAGGGTTTACAGCACGACAAACGTAGGGAACTGCACGGTAACGGCCGAAATAGAAAAAAACCATCCAGACAAAGAAGCAGTCATATCTGAAATACGCAATGAAGTGCTCGATGTGGATCTGCCGAGTGATATCATTGACGACCCGAACGTCCGTGTATTCAAGACTTCACGCAAAGCCATAATCGATGTCGGGCTTATACTCAAAGGGAAGAATATTCTGGATGTCCCATCCCGCAAAAAACTCCAGACGTACGCTCTTGTGCTTGAAGATGAGCTTATGAACCTGCCTGAGGTGAATTCAATTGCAAGGTCAGGTTATTTGAAAGATGAAATACATGTAGAGGTCATACCGTCTAAACTTAAGGAATACAATATTCCGTTCAATACCATTATGCAGGAAATAAAGAACGGTAGTGTGCGCCAGCCGGCCGGAAGCATAGAGAATACAAGAGAACCCAAAGTGACGCTTTCTGCTGAACTTGATACTGTTGAAAAACTTGAAAGTATGAGCGTCCTGGGAGGCTTTGAAGGTCAGTTAATAACGGTAAAAGATCTGGCTAATGTAGAGAAAGGTTATGAGAAAACGAAGACGGTCTTAAAGATAAACGGGCACGAAGGAATATTTCTGAATGTGAGGAAAAATTCCGGATATGGTATTGTTGATGCCGTAAAAGCGGTCGAGAAGACCATAAAGAGTTTCAGGGACAATACATTAAAGGGTACGAATATTGAGCTTATTCTTCTGGATGATGAATCTTTTGATGTAAGGAACAGGCTCAATCTTATAACTTTTAACGGGGCGATGGGGTTTATACTTGTACTTATCATTCTTTTTGTGTTTCTTGATCTTCGCTCCGGCCTATGGGTGGCTTTAGGCATACCTTTCACCTTTTGTTTTACACTCATAGGAGGGCTTCTCATAGGATATACGGTCAACAATATTACGCTTGCCGCTATCATAATAGTTATGGGAATGGTCGTGGATGACGCGATAGTGGTAGCGGAGAATATCAACCGTATGCGGGCCGGAGGTATGCCTAAAGAAGAAGCCTCGGTTAAAGGTACGTCTTTTGTGTTCCTGCCGATCATTGCCAGTATATTGACGACCTGCGTTGCGTTTGTGCCGCTTTTCTTTTTCACGGGACATTTCGGGGTGATGGTAACATTCATACCGCCTATAGTCTTTTTAATGCTTGGGGGGAGCTTGTTTGAAGCCCTTTTTATATTACCCGGGCATATGATGCTTCCTTTCGGGGAAAAGAACAAATCAGGCAAGTCTAGATCTGAACGCTTGACAGAATGGGCAGAAAATAAATACACGATCATAGTAAATAAGCTTCTGGGGCATAAGTTCATAATACTTGTTGTTTTTGTTATGTTACTCTTGTTAGCCGGTTATATAGTTTCCGGAGGCATGAAGTTCGTGATGTTTCCGGATGAGGAAACGCGGCAGATAAGGCTTTCCGGGGAAACGCCTCTGGGAACCATGAAATATGAAACAGCGCGTATGGCCCAGCCGATAGAGGATGTCATGCAGGATTACATTGGAAAGGAAGTAATAGGTTTCAGAAGCCGGATAGCCATATCGAGAAGAGGATCTGCCGCCCGGGAAAATAAATTCCGCATGAGGATAGAGATCCAGCCCAGGGGAAAACGCAAAAAATCCGCCAATCAACTTATAAAAGAATGGAAGGAAAAGTTTGAGGGTGTGCCGGGAATAGAGAATATGATCGTGAGTAAATCCCGGCACGGTCAGGACTCAGCAAGCCCGATAGAGATATTGATAAAGGAGAACAATAACCAACGCAGATATAAAGTGGCAGATGAACTTGCGGAAGAAATGCGTAAGGATCCCGCACTTGTCAACGTGGAGATAGATAGGCCCATGTATAATCCCGAATACCAGCTTACTCTTAACAGGGACAAGATAAGACGCCTGGCGATAAATCCTGCGGATATTGCCAGGACTTTAAGGGCATGTCTTGAAGGAACTATACTTTATGAATTCAGGGGTGACGAGGAACCGGTGTACGTGAGGTTTACCATTGTCCCGGAAGCCAAAGACGATATCACTAAAATATTTGAGATCCCGGTAGAAAACCAGGGCCAGTATCTAGTACCCCTTAAGGATCTTGTTACGATCGAAGAAGTTGAAGGGCCGGATTCAATAATCAGGGAAGACATGAAAAGGTGCACCACGGTTTATGCTGATCTTGCGCCGCGTTCGGGGAAAACGCCTCTTGATATCGCGGATCATTTTGAAGGGAATGTCTTTTCGAAATTCAAATCGAAATATCCTACGGCTATAATAGAATTCAGGGGAGAGGTCAAAGATACGAGGGAGTCAAGCAAGGATTTTACTTCTGCCGTTATAATGGCAGTACTTTTCATATACATAATACTGGCGCTTCTCTTCAATTCTCTTTTAAAACCGTTCATCATCATGCTTGCTATCCCGTTTGGAATGGTGGGGATTATACTGGCCTTCCGGATGCACGGAATAAGGATGTACGGGTTTTTTGCGGTCATCGGGGCGCTGGGTCTTGCCGGTGTTGTCGTTAATGACTCTATAATAATGCTGACAAAGATCGACAAGGGCTTTGATATGGAAAAGGATAAAAGGGAAAAGGACCTGCAGATATCAAGCATAGCCAAAACGCGCCTAAGAGCGGTAGTGCTTACCACGCTTACCACAGTTGCAGCTATTGTACCAACAGCTTATGGTTGGGCCGGGCACGATGCTATGCTTGTACAGATGATGCTTGCGCTTGCCTGGGGGCTATTGTTCGGGACCGTAATAACCCTGGTGCTGGTACCGTGTATTTACAGTTTTTATAAAGGCGTTCAATACAGGCTGGCCGAAAGATAATGTGATGAGAAAAGCTCTGATAATAATATTTTTAGGTGTTTTTGCCGCCGCTTCGCTGGTCTCTGCTCAGGACGCGAAAGACGCAGAGACTTTATCCCTGGATGAATTTATTGTACTTGCATGTGCCAGGGATAAAGTATTCGAACAGATCCTCATAGAAAACCTTAAATTGAACTATAAAAAGAAACTGGAACTTCCTGCTGACGATATAGTGATCGCTGCTAAAAGCGCGTATGAAACATTTGTAAAGTATAACGATCAGGGATATCCCATCTATGAAGTGTTGCTCAGCAA